>NZ_JBYHFO010000006.1:0-215434 GCF_057669865.1 Sporosarcina sp. Y1009
CTAATGTTGGATGACGTGTCCAACATTAGGGGGGCAGTGCAAGTGACGAGGAGGCTGAAGCCGTGCCCGCGGAAAGCGTCCGCCCGGAACGGAAATCAACGGGCTAAAGGCAACCACTCTCTTTCTCTATAGAGAGTAGCTTTTTTATCATTAAATTGTAAGGATTCACCACCCACCCCAGACCCACACAGAAGAGGAGGATGTAAAATGAAAGAGCAATTTAATACGAGCAAGATTACCTTTTGGGGCTTTGCATTTTTACTCCTTGTTCTCTTTGAAACGGTTTTTTTACGTACGGGAAGTATCGTTTTTGTTATTATCGGCTCATTTTTCATCTATTTTGGGCTGCGAAAAAAAATGAAGTTTTTTTTCATTTCAGGCCTTATTTTTATTGTCCTTGCCCTATTCACATTATGGAGCTTGCGACTTTTAGCCCTAATCGTTGTCATTAATATTTTATATAAATTATGGAAAGGCGTTCCCGCCGAAACTATAATGCGCCCTATCCATGAATACAAAATAGAATCCCCGAACGGAATCTGGAAAAATAACTTGTTTTCTGTCCAGTCTTCTCCTTTTTCATCTTACGAATGGGAAGATATTCATATTCAAGGCTTTTTTGGTGATATCACGATTGATGTCACGGAGACCGTTCTCCCAAAAGGGACTTCTCTTATTTCCGTTCGACAAGGTATCGGGAAAATTAAAATTGAACTTCCTTATGAGATTCCCGTTCGCGTTCATTACACAACTCTTTTTGGTGAAGCAAAACTTTTTGACGTTCATAAAAAGAGATTGATCAATGAGTTCCTTCATATGAAAAACGGTTATTCAGCGTCGACGACTAATGGACCGGAACTCATAATTACGCTTTCTACATGGGCTGGAGATGTCGAGGTGACACGCAAATGAAAAAAGTGATTGGACGCGGATTTTTCCTAAGTTTCCTATTTATCACCATTGGTGCACTTTATCTATATTTCCTAATCGGCTTACCTTTGCAGGAAAGTTGGCGTGCATTTTATGAGTTAACCGTCTCCGCAATCCCCATTGGTTGGTGGATATTGAATACCGCCCTCCTGCTTGGTTGGACGATTGCCATTTGGTCACATTACTTGGAACGCTCAAAAGTGAAGGTGATTGAAGATAGACTGTCCAATTTATTGACGACTGAAGAAGAAACCTATCCAAAAGATAAATTCACACCACGTATGGACCGGACAATCGAAACGGTATCCGATTTAATCCAGACTCAGCGTAAAAGCTTACAGCGTATTACAGACGAACGTGCTGAAACACAAGACCAACTGATTCAAGAACGTATCGTGCAAGAGCGCCAACGCCTAGCTCGTGAATTGCATGACTCTGTCTCCCAGCAGTTATTCGCCGCTTCTATGCTATTATCCGCAATTACGGAGGGCGAAGAAGACCCCACAGCAAGAGTGCCTCTTGGGCAAGTTGAACGAATGGTTCAACAAGCCCAATTGGAAATGCGCGCTTTACTCCTTCATCTGCGTCCAGCTGCACTTAAAAATAAGTCACTGGCAGAAGGATTAGAGGAGCTCTTAGTCGAACTAAAAGAAAAGGTACTATTTGATATCAGATATCGGTTAGAAGAAGTACATCTATCTAAAGGGGCCGAGGATCATCTATTTCGAATCGCCCAAGAAACCTTGTCAAATACACTCCGTCACGCACAAGCTACAGAAGTTGATATTCTCTTAGTCGAAAGAGATGGACTTGCCATTTTCCGGGTTCAAGATAACGGCGTTGGCTTTAAAGAAGTAGACGAGAAGACAGGTTCATATGGTCTCCAAAACGTTAAAGAAAGAGCCATTGAAATAGGTGCGACTTGTAAAATTGTCTCTGTGCCTTCACAAGGAACAATTATTGAAGTGAAATTACCTACCCTTAAGGGAGATGAAGTCATTGATTAAAATTTTATTGGTAGATGATCATGAAATGGTTCGTATTGGCGTTTCTGCATACTTGTCTATTCAACCTGATATGGAAGTGATTGGCGAAGCCGTCAATGGGTTGGAAGCAGTTGACAAAGCACTCGCATTACGTCCAGATATTATATTAATGGATATGGTCATGCCAGGCATGAACGGAGCTGAAGCAACAAAAGCGATCATTGAGCAATGGCCAGAAGCAAAAATCATGATCATTACCAGCTTTTTGGATGATGATAAGGTCTATCCCGCTCTTGAAGCAGGCGCCATTAGTTATATTTTAAAAACCTCCAATGCAAAACGGATTGCCGAGGCAATTCGAGAGACTTTAAAAGGTCAAACCGTGTTGGAACCTGAAGTCACATCAAAAATGATGAAGCGGATGCGTGGTGGCAATCAATTATCGCCACATGAGCAATTAACCGAACGGGAACTAGAAGTGTTGCTCCTGATTTCAAAAGGCAAAACCAATCAAGAAATCGCAGATGAATTATTCATCGCTGTCAAAACTGTCAAAACGCATGTAAGTAATTTATTGTCAAAATTAGAAGTGCAGGATCGAACGCAAGCCGTTATTTATGCATTTAAACATGATTTAGTAAAATAATAAGTCAGCAAACCTAATGATTTAGGCTGCTGACTTTTAGTCGTTTATTTTGCTGTCACACGATTTAACCCATCAATTACACCTATGTGAATCCCTTCATGCCAAATGGCAAATAGGATTAACGAGCCGATCGTTTCTAAATTATGGTCACCCAAATCAATTGGGTTTTGGAGAGGTTTATCGAGCTTCTCCACCAGAACTTTCGTCAGACGTGTCGTTTGCTCTGTCAAAGCGGCAATTACGTCTTCATTGGAAGGGATATTTCCTTCCCAGTTTGCGGGAGTAGACCCTCTGATAAAGAGCGGAGTCCATTCGGCATGAACAATTTCATATTCAGCATCTACTAAATGTACAAAGTTCTCCAACGTCACATAAATATGCCCAGCATTCCAACGTATTGTATTACTAAATCCACTCGGTTGCGTATCCCACTCGGCCTCAATTGTTCGTTTGAGCCGCCCTAGCGTGTACAAACGTGTAAAGATTAACTGATTAATAATCTCTATTGGCAACATCCTCTTTTCTATCTCTAATTTCTATCTTTATGTTCACCGTACGCAGACTTTTTTGTATCATCTTTTTCTTTATATTCGTTTTTACGAAATACTTCTGTTTCATTAGACTCTGCAGGATCAGAAAGTGGAAGTTCGCCTTCTTTTTTTCCATGCTTATCAACATTCGGTTCAAAATCTGCCTTATTAGGGTAATTTTCATGTTTTTTCATTATGAATCGTCTCCTTCTACAGAGGATATTGACTCTGTTCTATTATTAGTATACCTGAAATAGAGATTAAAGACTATTCGGAAACCTATTCAGTACAGACCTCGTCTATCAATACATAGCGGAAATCGCTAAAATATTATGGAGGTGCATGATGATAAAAGGACTATTCTTTGCTTTCGTTAGTCTTGTACTTTTACTTTGGATCGAACAAGGTATTGAGGTTTCTTACATTTGGAAAACGATAGCGAAAGCTTCCCTCTTTCTTGTTATTCCACTCATTCTATTCAAGAAAACAAAACTTACTTTTCTGGAAATTAAGAAGACAGATAAATCCAGTATTCGAATTGCACTACTTTCAGGTTTTATCATCATGTTTATCATTATGGTGGCTTTTATTTTTTTAATGCCTTCAATTGATATTGATGCACTCCTCTTAGACTTAACTGAGCGTGCGGGTGTGACTGCTACAGTATTTCCATTTGTTGCGCTGTATATATTATTCGGGAATTCACTATTGGAGGAGTTTTTCTTTCGGGGTTTATTGCCAAGTTTTTTTAATCATAAACATTACAGGCTACTCATCCCTTCCTTCCTTTTTGCAGTCTATCATGTCGCCATATTTTTACCGTGGTTCACCACACCAATCCTACTACTTGCTGTCACTGGCTTGTGGGCGGGCGGTTTCATTTTCCAATTAGCAAATGAGCGAAGCGGAACGATATTACCTTCCTGGATTATTCATATGTTCGCAGATGTTGGTGTTCTGCTCATTGGGGTTTACATTTTTTATTTTCATTAATTTAGAAGTACCTTTAACTCAAATTATGGAAACTAGATAGAGAAAGACCGAGTACAAAAAATGTACTCGGTCATTTTGTTTACATGCTTGCACGTTAGGGTGATTCACCTACTATAAAGGCTTTAAAGGATCGTTATTATCTTCCCCTTCAAAAGGGTATCTTTCACCCGGTTTCGGTTCATTATATGACTTATCGACCTTGTTCACTTTGTTTGGCTGAACCTTTGCCTGATTTACAACATCTTCTACTTCATGTTTAACTTCGGCTTTTTCTTTTTCCCACTTCTCTTTTGAAACTTCAGCACCTTGCAAACTGCTTTCCATCTCAGATAAGTAGCGAGAAGCATGCTCTTTGCCGCCTAAACCAAATGCCAGACCAAATGCAAGTGCGACCCCGCCAAGTATCAAGATGAATGCTGCATTGATAATGGCTGGTGCAATTCCAAGCTGACTTAAAGCCATAAAGAAAGCAAATGCGAGAATGGCATATTTAGCTACGTATCGCAGAACATGCGGCGCACCGGACGGTTTCGTCATCACGCTTCCGACAAATCGTTCCGCAAGATTTGCTAACCAGAAGCCAACAGCTAGAATAACAAGTGCTGCAAGAACCATTGGCAAGTATGCAAATACACTCGTTGCTAACGTCACCATAAAGTATAAGTTTACAATTTGTAGTGCTTCAACAACGAACAACAGGATGATGACAACTTGCACAATCGTTCCGACAATATCTGCTAGTGAAGGCATTGATGATTTAGCAGAACGGACACCCATTTTGTTGAGTAATGAATTGACGCCTAAATTTTCAAGAAGCGAGACCACGATGCCTTTAACCCATTTAGCTAGAAGGACACCAACTAACACTAGAACAACTGCAATGATTATTTTCGGCAACATACCCACAATGTCGTTCAACATCGAGATTGCCGGCTCTGAAATACCGCGTAAATCTAGTGCTTCAAGTGATGAAATTGTTACGGGAATCATAATTAAGATGAACACAATCGTTCCCGCTAATTTTGAAAGGCTAGTCCCTTTTAAATATGAAGAGACTTTTAATTTCTCAGCAAAACGATCTATGCCAATTGATTCTAAGAATTTTGTTAGGATGACGCGGATTATCTTTGCAACAATATACCCAACAGCAAAGATAAGTGCTGCACCCACAAGTTTTGGTATGAAGTTTAAGAAGCCTTGTAGTAATCCTTCAAACGGTCCACTTACGCCACTTAACCCTAATGCATGTAAGACTGCTGGCATGAATAGGAGTAATATTAAGTAAAATGCAATGTTCGATGCATTTTCAACCCACTTCGACTTATTTGCTTGCTCCGCAGAAACGCCGGCTTTCACAAAGTACTTATTTAAATCGAACTTATTCCCAGCCATGAGAATGAATTTCTTCACGACAAGTGCAAGAATCCAAGCGATAAACAGAATGACTGCCGCTTTTAACACACCGAGGATTGCACCCGCAAATCCTGAATAGATTGAAACGAATGGTGTTGCAATTAAGCTCATGTTCATCACATTAAAAAACATGATTAACGCAAGTAGCATGATTCCCCAAAATACGACTTTACTGAGTACTTTCTCAATATTCCATTTTGAGTCTGTTGTATCTAAGCGCTCATTTAACCTCAACTTCGTTAAAAACTTTTTTACTGCACCTTCGATAATTTTTGCAATGATAAATCCAACCACTAAAATGATTATTCCAATCAATAAATCGGGTAACCACCTTAGAAATCCCGCTAAAGTGAATTCTGACATTTAACTTCCTCCCATTCCCATTCTATTTTATTCCATATTGTTCTATTCCTACTATTCCTTCACAATAAACATATCTTTAATAAGTTATCTATTAATCTATGAATTTTTTTCAACAAAAAAACTGTGAAACGCCGCCAATTATAGCAGCAGTTGCACAGTTTTCGATTTCAAGCAGTTTAAATTGTTGGAACGAGCACTGTTACTTTAAACAAATCCCCGTCTACTTCAATTTCCATTTCTCCGTTATGCATATCGACTATAGATTGCGCGATGGCAAGACCGAGGCCTGAGCCGTCTGTATGACGGGAAGTATCCGCTCGTTTAAAACGTTCAAATAGTTCATCGCCATTTTCATTTAATTCATATTGGGAAATGTTTTTCAGTTCGAATTTTGCTTGTTCGCCCACTTGTTTGAGCGTAATGTAAACGCGTGTTCCTGGCATTGAATATTTGATCGCGTTGACGATTAAATTATCAAGGACACGCCACCATCTTTGGCCATCGACATTTGCGACAAGTGCATCGTCGGGTAAGTTCACCCGGAAATCAAGACTGTTTGTTGACATATCATCTGCATGTTCCGCCAGCGCCTGTTGAAGTAGCTGCGTTAAATCGACGCGCTGTTTATGGAGTTCAAGGTTTCCACTAGCCATTTTTGATACTTCAAACAAGTCTTCAATTAATGTTTTCAAGCGTTGTGATTTTTTATCGAGAATATCCACGTATTTTTGACGCTCTTCTTCTTCTAATTCCGGTGATTTTAATAAATCTGTGTACGTTATAATCGATGTAAGCGGTGTGCGTAAATCATGACTTACGTTAGTGATCAATTCGGTTTTTAATCGTTCACTTTTCGCTTGCTCGGTCATCGAAACTTTTACACCTTCACGTAAGTTGTTTAAATTCCTAGCATGGTTAGCAAATGGGGATTTCCCTTCAATTTTGATTTCTTCTTGTAGGCTACCTTGTGCCATTTTTTCTGTCGCTAGAATAATTCGGTTTAGGTATGCTGAGCGTCTCATAAAAATATAGAGCGCTGGTAAACCTAAGAACACGACACATATTGCGTAAAATACTACCAAAATTGGACTATAATACATTCCACCGTATCCAAATCCTGTCAGAAAAACTCCGATGGTTAGATTAAAACCAACGCCGGCAAGAAAAAATCCGATGAGCAAGATAAATGTTTGAGTACCAATTGTTTTACTCATAAACACTCCCTGTAGGGACCTGAAAAACTTCACAACGTAACTGTTTGCAATTTCTTGTTCCAGTAATCCTTTACCCTTCCAACGTTCAACACAATTGACAAGCTGAAACGAAATTACTGCAATTGCAACTCCAAAGACGACGAGCCAACTACCCTGCGCTAAGATATAACCAGAATACATTTGGAGGTAGTTGTGAGGGTTAGGCAGTGCATTTTGATAAATAATTCCGGTTGTAATTAAGATTGACAAGAAAAATAAAGCGGCCTTCAAGTCTATTTTCAATTTATCGTAACGCGCACTAAGACTTGTATCTGTTACCCATTCTTTTCTAAACTTAATGACAGTAAATAAGGCGACAGCTGATAATATTCCTAATACCCAAATTGCATAGGAAGCATATTTCCTTTTATTAAAATCCGATACTTGTTCTTTTAAAAATCCAGAGGCTAATGCGTTCTTCGGAACAATGACTTCCCCCTCGAATATCCTTACTGGATTTTTAAATACAGACATATCACCATTCGTCAATTCAACCACTTCATCAGACATTGGTGAACTATAGCCTTCTGAATAAAACCACTCACTCACAGCTTCACTATGTGGGATAGAATTAGCTTTAAATAATCCTTCCTCTTGGTTAAATACCCTTTTGTATACTGATTTCACGCCAATGCTACCTGATGAAAACGTTTCACCTGTATTAATATCCGTCAAATGATAAGCAATTGGAAAAAGAGACAATTCAGTAGCTTTAAGTTCATTAATATACCTCGCTAAAACCACTTCTTTTTCAGCCCTAATTTTGGATGCTACGTGCTCATCACTTTCGAAATTCTTCTCAATATCTGCAACTTTAAGATCCCGTTCTTTGATTAATGCGGATTCGAGTTGATTATTCCCCGAAGATTTAGCTTCATTAATCCGCTCCTCATACTGGTCGTGAAGACTAGTTAGTTGATCGGAAAGAGAGCCATAATAATTGCGATGTTCTTCTATTTCATGATTTGTAACTGGAATTTTCTTTTTGGCTTCGTCAACATCTAGTGGATTCAAAACAGCTGGACCAAGCATCTCGTAAAAGTTATTTATTTCCCTTTGAAAATCATTTGTATCAAAATAAGTTTTCCCAATATAAGTGGGCGAGTATTTCAATGCTGAGGGTATGGCAATTAGTAGCAGAGCCGCAAGAATAGACCAGACAAAAAACTGTATTTTATTATTCTTCATTCCTATAAGCCTCCGCTAAACATTCTTGTTAGTTGGACAATCAACCGATTTGATCGGAATGTTTCTCCATAATACAGTTCAAATATATGCGTTAAACAATAACCGATGCTAATGGTCGCTGTGATAAGGGCAATAATTGACCAAAAAAGAGCAATATTACTTTTCGATTTTGTAGCCAATGCCCCACACCACCTTCACATAACGCGGATTTTTTGGATCGGCTTCAATTTTTTCTCGGATTTTCCGAATATGAACTGCGACGATATTTTCAGCATTGTATGCCTGCTCGTTCCAAACACGTTCGTATATTTCATTAATCGAAAAAACACGTCCTGCGTTTTTCATCAAAAGTTCAGTTATTTTAAACTCGATTGGCGTCAGCTTTACCCCGACTCCATCAACGGTAATTTCTTTTGCCTCTTCATCTAGTGCAAGTCCATCAATGACAATCTTCTTTTGCGAACCTTCGTATGTGCCAAATTGAACATAACGACGTAATTGTGATTTAACACGTGCCATTAATTCCATCGGGTGAAAAGGTTTGGTAACGTAATCATCGGCTCCAACCGACAACCCGTGGATTTTATCGGAGTCTTCTACCTTAGCACTCAACATAATGATTGGGATATTTTTTTCTTCCCGAATTTTGAACGTCGCTGTAATACCGTCCATATTCGGCATCATAATATCGAGAACAAGTAGATGTACTTCATTTGACCCTAGAAGTTCAAGCGCCTCTACGCCGTCCGCTGCCTTCAACACGTCATATCCTTCATTTTTTAAATAAATTTCAATGCCGTCTCGAATCTCTTGGTCGTCATCCGCAACAAGTACTGTAAATCTAGCCATCATCCGCACCTCACTTTCTTCAATGATACCAATTCTACTCGGTAAATCTTAACTTTCAGGCATTCAAATTATGAAGACTTTCTTAAGAAGTTGTTTTTCACACCTTTTTCAAAAAAGTAGATTCTGATATGAAATATATACAAAAAGATGAGACACTACTATTGGTAGGTTCTCACCTACTTTCATTCCATTTTTTAATGGCGTTCTTTTAGAAAATGTTTTTATATTTTTTACCCCATATTATTCACAAAATAGGTTTTCCATCAATAATAAACCACGAAATGAGTATGTTCTGAAATCGCCGGTCATTTTGCGGTTGTATTTTTTTATTTATCCATTTATTCTCATGAAATTCTGAAAAAAGTAATGTCAGAAGGTGACGTGAATGTATAATAGACAGACTTCTTCCTTGATTGAACCTAGACTTTTTAATTTCTTTATAGCTTTATGGATCAATTTGACGCGCAGCTGTTGGACTTTCCTCAATTATTGCAAAATACTTCTTGATAATGACAGCTGCTACATAATTTGTACGTGGTGTAGCGAGAGGAACGAATCACTTTTCCCGCAATTTTAATAAGCTGGTAGCGTATTGTTCCCATCGTTTGATTCCGAACGTTGTTCAGCAAGTAGGTTACGGAGTCAATTATGAAAACTATAAGCAAAAATTGCTATTTGTGGCGGGATTTTTTGAACCCATTCTGACTTATTTCAGGAATCAGTATACCCATTGCCCAATCATTGTTCGCGCGGATGACTAAAACATATCAAAGATGAAGGTTCTTTTCACTTAATAAGTGAAAAAAAAAAGGGAGAACTCCCAGTGTAATAAGGAGTTCTCCCTTTTTTGAACTTTTCTATGAATAATGCGGGTTGGAACCTTATGCCAACTCGATATTTAATTTTCTTACTCCGCCATTCCCAATTCCAAGCTATGGTTCAACTAGTTTCACTATCGTCCTGCAAAACAAGGTAAACTTGGGTGCATCGAAGAGTTAACTAATTCAAGTTTTCCTTTATTGCCCTTGTTTATAATACAGGGGGAAATAAATTTGGCAAGAGAGCTAAAGAACAGTGTATTAAATGAAAGTGGTTTAATGTGTTGAAACCTTAGTTACATCTAATCATGATTTTTCTTCGTTATCGGACCATTTCTCTGGAATTACCCCTACAAATTCACGCAGTGTTAGTACTATGAATATAAAGAGGAAAAATTGTCATACTAATCAAAAGCAAGGAGGATATGATGAGAAAATTTCTTATTTCAGTAACTCTACTTATATTTGTTGTAACTTTCTTTCAAGAAAATAAATCCCTTAGTAATGAAAATGCTGAAACTTTTAATACATTTTCAAAAAATACCAACGAAAGGAAAATTGTTGTTGGACGTATTCCAGAGGCTCAAATCGAATTACTTGCCACTGAAAAGGAAGGTAACTTAATTGATTTTACTCTTCAAATAGATGGAAGTACTCTATCTTTCCCTAGTTGGAAAAACGTCACTAACAAAGCATATTATCCACAACTGTATTATAGCGATATTAATGATGATAGAAAAAGTGAAATTGTAATAATATTAACAACAGGTTACGGCAGTGATGTGGTAATAAAAGATGTCCATGTTTTCAACAAAGTTAAAAATAATAATAACGAAATCTTCGAAGAGAAACATGTTGTTAGTCCAATTTCTATTATTAAAAAAAATGTAGAAACTAAATTAACAAAATCAACAGCAACTATCCGAATCGGTGACAAGTTAACAGAAGTTAATATTGAAAAATTCGGGATAGATCCAACACACATTTTTCATAATATAACTTTTGGAAGTATTTTGGATTTTAAAATTATTGATAATAAACTCAATGCTATTGTTGGCGCTACAATTGCACCATCGGGAGGTTATTTAGGTGATATAAATATTATCTATACTTACAAAGATAATACTTATCAACCGGGGCAGATTAGGTTCGTTCCAGTTGGAGTATTAAGATAGCAGGGTCGATTATACTTCACTAATGCCTTTCACGCAAAATTTCAGTTTGATTACTTTTTCACGTTAAATAAAAAATGAGGGCTGTCCAATAGGTCCCCATAATAGAAACAGGTGGATAAAATGACACTCACTTGTATTTATATCTTTGGGATCCGGAACTGAAAATAGCTTACGAATGTCTTCTACCTTCTGGAAATTGTGTGATATAACTACAATAATTCATTGTGGACATTTTCCAGGCCTCGATGTTGAAATCATCTGTGACCGATTGCCCTTTATGTGACCGAACACGCTTTTCAGATCACTCTTAATTTTTGTGCAGAGTTCCTTTAATGCGTAACCTGAACAGCCTTCACTTCCGTGAATCTTGTAGCTTTCGGATGCATTTCTTTTGTTTACCTTTTATAAGTGTTCCTCTGTTCGTTCGAACAAATGAATAGACAGTCCACTTCTTAATATGTCCAATTTTTCCGTTCTTTATATCATTTTTATATTTTCATATCTTTCCCTTTATCTATGCCCTTAAGGGTTCAAGAAATCAAAACGCGGCTTCTTTTCCTCACCGTTTGCAATGCACAGGGATAGTTCTATTCACTACCATATTCCGCGTTACAATTACCGTTTGGTGCATCAGCAAAAAAGACTGTGCTAGCTTCTCCAATTGAGGAATAAAGAAACGAGTATCTGTTGAACGTTGATGCATCGTGTAAAAAGATAAATTGATTTTCTGTGGCCATTTGTACATAATATCCTGGTTTTAGTTATCCATTTTCATATAGTCATCTTTCATTCGCATGAAGGTATTGGTTATGATCTTTTTTCAAAAAGCTTTTGCAGTTACCTCACACTTCATGGTGCTTTTGTATTGTTCTATGCATGACTGATAATCCCGGTGAATTCGTTTCATTGGTTTTTTCAAGACGCTATGACGTGTTATTCCTTTATGTCACAATTTCTTCTTTAATGAATCAACTTGCTTTTCAAGTTCTTCCGCCAATACTTCTTATTGTTTAGGCTACACTCCATCTGTTGACATGAGCGATTTCACTTTATATTATGAATGGCTTCCATAATCTTTCCTTCAATTTTTTCTTTGAAGCGCATTGTTGATTTTTTCCATACAAAAGAATACTCTTAGTCCTCAGTTTCGATTTTTGTCCCATCCAAGAAGTAGTAGCTCTCCATTGAAATATACCTTTCCCCAATCATTACTCTTATGCAGTTACCCCGAAATTCGTTTGTTTTACGAATTCAGGTAGCTGCATCGCAACATGACAGTGGGTGCAATTGATGCTTAGTAACTTGATGTAGTTCCCCTTGAATTCAAAAAAAATTATAATCGTTTGTAAGGTAAAGTAAGTAAATAATTCTTTGGAATGAATCCTATATAACCCTTTAAAATCATTCAATTCGCTCCCCCTCTCAATAGTAAGTATGTTTAATTTCCTTTTCGTTACAAGATTCTAGAAAGAATAATAAACAACGGGATTTCAGACTATTGATTTAAATATACACTTAGACTATAATCAACCTAATTACATCTTACATCAGCAATGAGAGGGAAAAGTAAAAAGCGGCAGTCGCATAGAGAGCTTCTGATGGTGGAAATGAAGCGGACCAGTCCTTTTGAACATGATCCTTGAGCTTCGTACTGAACGTCTTCGGATTAGTAGGCTGCGACGAGAGTTGGCGCTTGTTATCTACGTCAAAGTATAATTCAGCTAAGCTTTTTTAGCTATGTACTTTAGAGATAATCAGCTTCAACTGGTTATGAAGTAAGGTGGTACCACGGGTATATCAACCCCGTCCTTATCGATTTTTATCGATAGGGGCGGGGTTTTTTCATTTCAAAAATTAGGAGGATGGAAAATGGCAGTATTTATTGGAGGGGCTTGGCCGTATGCAAATGGTTCGTTGCATCTAGGTCATATCGCAGCGTTGTTACCGGGTGATATTTTAGCGAGATACTTTAGATTGAAAGGTGAAAAAGTACTCTACGTTTCAGGAAGTGATTGCAATGGTACGCCCATTTCAATTCGAGCGAATGCGGAAGGCGTTACCGTTAAAGAGGTTGCAGATCGCTACCACGCTGAATTTGTGGATTGTTTTACGCGACTTGGATTTACGTATGATTTATACACAAGAACAGATGGAGACTTCCACCACCAAGTCGTTCAAGAGGTATTTTTAGAGCTTTTGGACAATGGTTTCATTTTCAAAAAAGAGGTAGAACAAACCTATTGTGAATATGATCAACGATTTTTACCCGATCGGTTTGTGGAAGGAATTTGCCCGCATTGCGGAAGTCGTGCACGCGGTGATCAATGCGATTATTGTTCTTCTTTGCTAGATCCACTCGACTTGAAAGAAAGTACCTGTAAACTTTGTAGCAATAAACCAACTGTGAAGAAAACGGAACATTTTTATTTCAAATTGAGTGATTTCCAAAAACAACTTGAATCCTATGTTGCAGATGCTAAAAAAGAAGATAGATGGCGTGAAAATGCGATTCATCAATCGGAGCGTTACCTTCACGAAGGACTTCATGACCGCGCTGCCTCCAGAGACCTTCCAAACGGGGTAAGTATCCCGATTGAAGGTTATGAAGATAAAAAAGTATATGTTTGGATAGAGGCTGTCACAGGTTACTATTCGGCGAGCCTGGAATGGGCGAAGATACACGAAACCGACGATGCGGAATTTTGGGATGAAGAAACGATTTCCTATTATGTCCACGGGAAAGACAATATTCCTTTCCATACAATCATCTGGCCAGCAATTCTGGCGGGGATTGGAAAAGAAGATGCCTTACCTACCCATATCATTTCAAATGAGTATCTAACATTGGAAAAACAAAAACTATCGACGAGTCAAAACTGGGCCGTCTGGGCGCCGTATATGCTCGATCACTTCCAACCCGATTCTTTACGCTATTTTCTAACTGCAAACGCTCCTGAAAATCGAGATGCTGATTTTTCTTGGCGGGAATTTATCTACAGTCATAATTCCGAGCTGTTGGGTGCGTATGGAAACTTTGTCAATCGGACATTGAAGTTCATAGAGAAATCATATAATAGTGTCGTTCCGTCAGCAGAGATTGAATCGACTATTAAGAGAACTGTTTCAGACCTTTATATAATAGTAGGAAAGTTAATTGAAGAAGGTCATTTCAAAAAAGCGATTGAAACGATATTCCAATTTGTCCGCCAATCAAATAAGTATTTTGACGAGGAACGACCTTGGATTCAGATTAAAGAAGAGCCGGAAGCGTGTAATCAAACAATGGCAACCTGCGTATATATCATTGCGAACTTGGCACAGCTCCTCTCCCCTTTCCTACCGTTTTCAAGCAAAGAAGTTAGAGAGATGTTAGGGATGGATGAATTCGTGTGGCAAGAAAAAGAACTTTCAAATCAAAACTTATACAACGTCAGACCTTTGTTTGAACGAATTGACGTTACAAGAATTGATGATGAATTAGCGCTGCTCCTTGGATAATCTGAAGATAATAAAACCAAATAAGTATAGTCGATAGGCCCTTCATTTGCTACACTGAATTTAAAGACTATTCTTACGTTCAGGGGGGAAGCAGTTTGAGAGGTCGGATATTTTGGCTTGCGTTGTTTTTGATCGGTTTGAGTTGGATTTTGAATTCTTTTTATGCCCATTCCAAACAACTCGAAGCGCCTATTTTTCTAGATCATTACATCGAACAACAGGTGTATGAAGAAGATAGTAGTTACATCACGCTTTTCTATTTAACGAATATAAATGATGATTCCCGTCTCTCTCATGTAAATTTAGGTGGCGTCACTGGTTATGTATCTCAGGATGACTTTTTCGATGACTTCGGTTTTTATGAGAATGAATTTGATCCTGATATCCAGACTTTTACTCATTATGCGCTACGAAGTCTTCGAATCGAATTAAACTCATTCGAATTTGAAGATGTATTAAAAGAAGACAATGAATTAATCGTTCATGAAATGGAATTGTTCTTTTCCGATGGGCGGGATATTACTGTACCAATTGGTGAAGTTGCCCTTCAACGCCCCTATCGAAATGATACAGGACTATCACAGCCATGGGGATCTTCTAGTAACGATAACTCTAGTATCTTCTCATTTTCAGCTGACGAATCCCTGACAATTGACAGTATTACATTCAATATTGATGAGGCTATAAAAGATCAGATTTTCGTCAAAATAGATCTCTTGAATACGATTACACTATATAATCACATTGAATACGACCTTGCAGTTAATAATTGGAGTGAGGTACCTGGCATTGAAATTAGTGATTTAAAGTTTCCATACGAGTTAGAGAAAGACGAAAATTTTACGATTAATACACAGATTTCACCTAACTTTGTCGGATACCTAGAATCTTCTTTCGTAATTTCAGGGTCAACTGAAAGCGGAAAACCCTTTATATCCCATAGCATTTTTCATAGCCAACAGCCTTATTTAGAACAAAAAGATGTTGACAGGATTATTCAGGAAAGAGGTGTTTCAAAATGAAGAGTGCTTTAAATTTAGTTTTTTGGGGGTACCTCCTTGTACTTCTTCGTTTTGAAATTGGGATTGACATCCTCCCCGATCCTGTAGGTTATTTTTTAATCGCATTAGGCTGTTTTGCTCTTCGAGAACATTATCCAATCGCTCAAAAAGCCGGCATGTTGGCTGTCGGAATGATTTTTGTGTCCATTCCGACTGTTTTTGTTAATCTGATCGAGGTAAGTTCTTTCGGATGGGGCGCCTATGCTATCGTACTACTCTTTTTAAAACTAATTCACGCTTACTTTCTTTTCTCGATCTTGAAAACCATTACGAAAGATTATAATCATATGGCATTGATCGACCGTACAAACACTGTCTACACGCTTTATATCACGTTAAATTTACTTTCATTGGCTTTCACATCTTTTTCAATGAATTTGTCCGGAGATTTTTGGGTCGTATTTGGCGGCCTGCTATTATTTGCGACATTTATAATGGAAATTGTATTCCTTGTTCTAATACGGGCAATTCGGAAAGCCGAGCCCTTGCAGGTTAATTCAATTATAGAAGTATAATTAACAAAGTCATGGCATTCATTCGCGACATGGCTTTTCTTTGTTTTTCTTCCGCTCATTGTTAGCACAAGTATTCCGCCGAGCAGCAGGACGATTCCCATCCACGAGGTCATATCTAATCGCTCTTTAACAATGGCAACACTGAGTAAAGCTGCGGTTAGCGGTTCTGCAAGTGACAGCGTAACCGCAGATGAGGAAGGAATTCGTTTTAGCCCCGTTGAAAATAAGATGTAGGCAACGCTTGTCGTTGCGATTCCCAAGTAGATGACCACTGCTATCCCGCTTCCAGTTAGTAGGCCCTCAGTTTCAAATCGCAAAAGAAATGGCAATAACATTAAAGCACTAATCGAAAAGATGACCGCAACAGCAGGAATGGTTTCCGTTTTTTCAAGAACTTCTTTATTAACAAGTGCATAAATCGCAAATAATAATCCCGCGCAGAGCGACATTGTTACGCCGATTGGATTGACAACGATTCCATCTCTATTTAACAAGAGCAATGCACATCCAACAATCGCGAGTAGCGTCGCAATCATCCATACGCTGTTGGGGCGACGTTTCAATAATAACCATTCAATAAATCCAGAAAAAACTGGCGCGCTTCCGATTGTTACGACTGTTCCAATGGCAATCCCGGTAAGTCTCACGGATGAGAAAAATAAATATTGGAAAACGGCCATCGAAATCGCAGCGTAAATCGTGGCACGCCATGGCCAGTTTCGAAAATCAATTTTGCGCATGATCAGTAAAATAACTAATAATGAAAAACCACCCACTGCAAGTCTTGACGCTCCTACTGCCAATGGATGAATTGTTTGCGGCATGAATGTTTGAGCTGTTCCAGTTGTTCCCCAAAGCACAGCTCCTAACAAAACTAGAAAATATGAAAGTCGTTGTGACATGGCTTCCCCTCCAATCGTTCCACTAGTAGAATACCATTATATGTGAACCTTAATCTATCAAATATCTGAAATATCCCAATTATCATCAGTTATTTGCAGACTCTTCCAATAGTTTATAGTATCATTGGTAGTCAATGGAAGATTTTCTTGATAAATTCTAGTGTAGAAATGAGGGGCAGTTTTGAGACTGTGGAATAAAGAAAACACAAAACACGGTATTTTGTTTCCTATTTACTTTATTTTGATGATGTTGTTTTATCTAGGATATCTTTTTCTAGAAAACTATAGAATGAATCAGTCTGTTCATTGGTTGTCAAAAAGTAATTTAACACAAGCGGATGTTGAAAGCATCAATCAACTTGTGACGTGGACTTCAAACTTTGAATCTGCATTCATAGCTCTATTTATAATAGCGATGTGTATAAGTATCTTCGGTTACAGAAAAAATAGAGAGAATATCAAACGATTTCTTATTTTAAATACTGCTTTGTTCATCGTAATTACTATAATAAGTTTTGTTTTACTTCAAGTTACACAATTACCCATCGGCAATCTAATACAGCCCATCGTAATTCCTACATACCTTCTTGGTGGGTTATTAGTTTATATATTGTGGGCATCGAAAAAACATAGACTAGTTGAAAAGAATTAGTTTTGGACAGAGGTACGACAATACAAAGCCGTGCCTCTCCAGGAAATCTACCAACAAGATGTAAGTCCTCGTCACCCATGACCTGGAACTCGCAAAGTAACTGTTGGATAAGTCGTTGACAGTTGTACGATCAATTACTATTTATACGCCCGATAAGTATGGTTAACCCTTTGCGGCTAACCAATTATCGGGTATTTTCAATTTAGTTAACTACACATTTTCTTCAATTTGTGTATAATAGATAAGGTTATGCTATATGACTACGTGGTTCGTGACCATCCCACGAAAAAAAACTAAGGAGAAATGAATAATGAACGTTAGAACTATGGCAACGAGCGGAGTTATTGCCGCTTTGTATGTTGCTGTTACATTTTTGATTGTCCCTTTCGGATTTATGCTCGTTCAATTCCGAGTTTCAGAGATATTTAATCATCTCGTCGTCTTCAATAAGAAATATATTTTTGGGATTGTGATTGGCGTTCTTGTTGCTAATTTTCTATTCTCACCCATTCTAGTCGATGTTATTTTCGGCGTGTTTCATTCATTATTCGCCCTTTCCATAACAATCTTTTCTGCGAAATTCATTAAAGGCATTGTTAAAAGAATGTTCTTTAACACTATGATTTTCACAGTTTTAATGATTATAATCGCCTATCAGCTTAAGATTTTTGCAGATATTCCCGATTATAACGGAATTCCGTTTCTATCCGTGTATCTAATTCTTGCGCTTGGTGAATTCATTATTATGGTGATTGGAATGCCTGTCATGTATGCGTTGAATAAGCGATTAGATTTCAAGAAACTTATTTAATCTCAAAATACCCACCATTTCAGACTGAAATGGTGGGTATTTTGCTAAGGAGCGTTCGAATCGATGTATATTACAATCCAAAAGGCTGCTGAGTATCTTGGCATGCCAGTCGAACAAGTCACTAAATATGTATTAGAAGGTCGTATTCGTGCGGTTCATGACGGAGAACAGTTTATGATTAACGAAGCCCAGTTCGAACTCTATTTTGACCAACTTAAAATTGCAAAACAGCAATTGGCTGAATGGATAAATGAACCGATACCGCCTGATCGTGATATAAAGGATGAAGATTAAACAGTTTTCAACTTTATTTCCCGTCAACAAATAATCTTATTTAGCATGCTGTCCACCCCTACTGAACCCCGATTCTATAGCTTTTTTTGAATCCTTAACGATGCATAATATCAACCGATTTCGGAATACTATTACCAAAACATGATTTGCCTAAAAAATTAAATCTGGTATAGTTGAAAATTATGTGAAAAACCAAGTATTAGTAGGGGGAAAAATGAAGAAAATATCAAATGTGTTTTATATAACAATCGCACTTATTATTTTAGCGGTTGGATATGGTGCCATTGCACCAGAAAGTTTTGAGGCTGTTACGACGAACATAAAAGATCTTGTGGCGTCAACGTTTGGCTGGTACTACATGATTTTGATGTCATTTATGGTCGTCTTAGCAATATTTCTTCTATTAAGTCCTTACGGAAAAATTCGCCTAGGAAAAGATACGGACCGTCCGCAATTTTCAACCGCTACTTGGATTGCCATGCTATTTTCCGCAGGCATGGGAATTGGACTTGTATTTTACGGAGCTGCAGAGCCATTATCACATTTTGCAATTGATCCTGCTACAGAAGATCCAAATACTGCTGCTGCCTTTAAAGAAGGCTTACGACAGTCTTATCTCCACTGGGGATTTCATGTGTGGGCGATGTATGGCGTTATTGCATTATCTTTAGCATTCTTTCAATTTAGAAAAGATGAGCCTGGTTTAATTTCAGCAACATTGAAGCCGATATTCGGGAAAAAAATGGAAGGTCCTTGGGGCACTCTCATAGACGTTCTAGCCGTATTTGCGACCGCTTTTGGGGTTGCTACTTCGCTCGGCTTTGGCGCTGTTCAAATTAATGCTGGCCTAAACCACTTATTCGGAATTGAAATCGGCATAACTTCACAATTCTATATCGTTGCTGTCGTTACGATTTTATTCATAGCATCGGCGTGGTCAGGTTTAAGTAGAGGGATTAAGTATTTATCAAACACAAACTTGGTCCTTGCACTTGTCCTACTTGGAATAGTTGTCATTCTAGGGCCTACGTTACTCATTTTTAATATGTTTACGGATTCATTTGGTAGCTATATTGCAAACCTTGTTGAGATGAGCTTCCGCACAGCTCCATTAGAAGGAGATAATCGTGCGTGGCTCGATGGTTGGACAATTTTCTATTGGGCTTGGTGGATATCGTGGGCCCCTTTTGTAAGTATGTTTATCGCCCGTGTTTCAAAAGGACGGACAATCCGAGAGTTTTTAACAGGTGTACTCTTTGCACCAACTCTTTTAGGTGTATTTTGGTTTGCTGCATTCGGCACAACCGCAATCGATATTCAAATGAACGGCGTTGTCGATTTAACAAAGTTCAGTACGGAATTGACTATTTTTGAAATGTTTGACGCAATGCCTTGGTCAATATTCCTTTCAGTTGCTGCTGTTATCTTAGTTGCTTCGTTTTTCATTACATCAGCAGACTCTGCAACATTCGTTCTTGGTATGCAGTCTACAAATGGTTCATTGACGCCGCCGAACAATGTAAAACTTGTCTGGGGGCTGATTCAGTCAACGATTGCCGTCATTTTACTTTCGGTGAACGGGTTAACCGCTTTACAAAACACCATTATTATTGCAGCCTTGCCGTTTTCCTTCGTCATGGTGCTCATGGTCATTGCCTTAATGAAAGCACTTAGAGAAGAGGCTTTATTAATTAAAAAAGGAAAATAACGTAAGAGGTCAGCTAACAGATTGTTGCTCACATTTAAATAGTAAAACATATTTAATCTATAATACCCACCATTTCAGTTTATACAATTGAAATGGTGGGTATTTTGTTAAGGAGAGACTGTCAAAGTAATATGTATAGTTGGGAAATCGCAATTCAAAAGGAGGGGAATCGATGAAAAAAGTATCTAATGTATTTTATATAACAATTGCTCTTATCATTTTGGCAGTTGGCTACGGTGCAATCGCCCCAGAAAGTTTTGAAGCAGTTACTACGACGATCAAAGGTTTTGTAGCATCCACATTTGGTTGGTATTACATGCTTCTTATGTCATTTATGTTGGCATTAAGTGTATTCATTATATTTAGTCCATATGGCAAAATCCGACTTGGAAAAGACGCTGACCGACCACAATTTTCAACGATCACTTGGCTTGCTATGTTATTTTCTGCAGGCATGGGAATCGGGCTTGTTTTTTATGGGTCTGCGGAACCCCTGTCACACTTTGCGATAAACCCAGCAACAGCTGATCCTAACACTGCTGAAGCATTCAAGGAAGGGTTACGGCAATCGTTTTTCCATTGGGGCTTTCATGTATGGGCGATGTACGGGATTATTGCCTTATCATTAGCATATTTCCAATTCCGGAAAGGCGAACCGGGTTTAATATCAGCGACATTGAAGTCGGTTTTTGGTAAAAAAATGGAAGGACCTTGGGGAATTCTCATCGACGTTCTTGCAGTTTTTGCTACAACATTCGGGGTCGCTACCTCCCTCGGCTTCGGTGCAGTTCAGATTAACGCTGGTTTAAATAATTTATTTGATGTTGAAATCGGGATACTTTCTCAATTCCTTATTGTGGTAGTGGTTACCGTTCTATTCATGGCATCTGCTTGGTCCGGTCTTAGTAAAGGGATTAAATACTTATCAAATGTAAATCTTATTTTAGCCGTTATGCTTCTTGTATTAGTCATTATACTTGGCCCGACACTGCTCATTCTCAATATGTTTACGGACACATTCGGTGGTTATTTAGGGAACTTGCTTGAGATGAGTTTTCGAACGGCACCATTAGACGCTGAAAATAGAGAGTGGCTGAATGGTTGGACGATTTTCTATTGGGCTTGGTGGATATCATGGGCACCGTTTGTCAGTATGTTCATCGCTCGCGTATCGAAAGGACGAACCATTCGAGAATTTCTAATTGGTGTTCTCGTTGCGCCAACTCTGTTAAGTGCAGTTTGGTTTTCTGCATTTGGAACAACTGCCGTCAACATTCAAATGGAAGGTATTGTTGATTTGACAAAGTTTGGGACGGAACTGACCATTTTTGAAATGTTTGGAGCAATGCCTTGGTCCTTATTCCTTTCAGTCTCTGCCGTTATTCTAATTGCTTGTTTTTTCATTACTTCAGCAGACTCCGCAACCTTTGTACTAGGTATGCAATCTACACATGGCTCATTGACACCGCCGAATCAAGTGAAACTCGTATGGGGGCTAATCCAATCGACAATCGCACTCATCTTGCTTTCTGTGAACGGGCTGACAGCTTTACAAAACACCATTATTATTGCCGCATTGCCCTTCTCATTCGTCATGGTACTGATGGTCATATCGCTGATTAAGGCACTTAAAACGGAAAATCTTCAAATTAAAAAGAAAAAGTAAGATATAAAAACGACCTACAAGTCAATTCATTCATTGACTTGTAGATCGTTTATTAATTTGTAATAAGTATTCGTTCACGCTTTCCTACAATATGAAGAAAGTCACTGATCATTGCACTTGCGGTTGGATACATCCCAGCTCCTGGTCCAATAAGCGTTAACGAACCGAGGTATTCAGTATCAACGATAATTGCATTATCGACGCCATCAACCCCGTATAGTGGATGCGCTGAATCAATAAGAACTAGACCAACACTTCCTGAAATATTTCCGTTCTCATCAATTGAAATATCTGCTATATGCCGATAGCGCAAGTCTTTCTCATTCGCACTTAAGACATCATTATCCCGAATATCACCGATTCCATTGATGGCAATTTCATCCCAATCCGGCTGACGCCCAAAGGCAAGATCACTTAATATCATCAGTTTTCGAAATGCATCTATCCCGCCGACATCATCTGAAGGATCCGCTTCCGCAAATCCATTTGCCTGCGCTTCTTTAAGAGCGACTTCAAACGGCAGGCCCTCTTGCCTCATTTTCGTTAAGATAAAGTTTGAAGTACCGTTTAAAATCCCTTGAATGCGTTGAATCTGATCTGATAGTAACAGATTTTCAATCGTACGAATAATTGGTACCCCACCGGCCGTTGTTGCTTCAAAACCAATTTGAACATTGTGATCTTTTGCCTGTTTTATTAATGCCGGACCATGTTTAGCAAACATCGCTTTGTTCGCGGTAATCACGTTTACGCCTTTCGAGATTACTTTCGAAAGATACGAGAATGCCGGCTCTTCTCCAATAATTGCTTCAAAAACAAGATCAATATCCGGATTTTCAAATACCTCTTGAACGGAATCTGTAATTTTGATGCCAGGCGTTTCTATCCGTTTTTTTGCGAGATCGCGAACGACTATTGACGAAATCTCAATATCGTAACCCGTTCGCAACTTTATTTCGTTCTTTTTTTCATTTATGATTCGGTATACGCCTTCACCTACAGTACCGAAGCCAAGTATTGCGACTTTGATTGTCGACAAATTGCCACCTCCATGGACTGTTTGATGAAATTTCCCCATTTAGTATATTCGGTTAAAAATCCGTCATGACCGAATTCCGTATTTATTAAACAAAAATTAGAATTCGGCAATTGATGTGCGAATGAACGGATAATTTCCGGTGGATAGATTAAATCATGTGTGAATCCTAGCATGACTGTTTTCGCTTTAATTTGTTTTGCCACTTCCTTGGTTCCCCCTCTGCCGCGCCCAATATCATGCGTGTTCATGGCTCGAAGGAGTGTGCAATAGCTATTTGGATCAAAATGCGTCGTTATCTTTTTTCCAATGTGGTTAAGATACGATTCTACTTCATACCCGCCGCTGATCGTCTCATCACGTGCAAAGCGCTCGTTAAATAATTGACTTGACCGATACGTCACCATTCCAGCCATTCGAGCAGTTTCAAATCCTTTTACGTCAGATGCATCTACGTAATTCCCGTTAGCAAACTCTTCATCGTTTTCAATCGCATGTAATCCGATATAGTTAAATGCAATTCCATATGCACTCAGAGACGGTGTTACTGCAAGCGGCAACAGAAGGTCCATATCATCAGGATAGAGGATTCCCCATTCCAAGACACGCATTCCACCAAGTGAACCACCAATTATCGTATGCAATTTATCGATTCCGAGAACAGATAACGCTTTTCGCTCCGCATGCACCATATCACGTATTGAAATTTCTGGAAATGACTGGCGATATGACCTTTTTGTCTTCGGGTTAATTGATAACGGTCCAGTAGATCCATCACAACCCCCGAGAACATTAAATGAAATAACGGAAAATTTTTTCGTATCGATATCTTTTCCGTCTCCTATTAAACCATCCCACCACCCAGGCTTCCTATCTGTACCGATAACTTTTTGGTTACCTGTCAATGCGTGACAGACAAGGACGGTTGGTGCATCTTCGTTTTTTGCCCATTCGTAAGCGAGATGGACTTGGTTGAGTACAACACCAGACTCTAACAGTAAATTTCCAATCTCTACAATCCCGCTCTCTACCATGGTCTCACCTCGTTTACTATCTTCATTTTATTGTGCAGCAACTGGAACAGCTTTTTCAATTGCTTGCGCAAGATCCGCAATAATGTCTTCTGTCGCTTCAAGACCTACTGATAGACGAATTAGTTCTTCTGATACACCTGATTTTTTCAAATCCTCAGCGCTAAGCTGTTGATGTGTCGTGGAAGCCGGGTGAATAATTAATGATTTTGCGTCTCCAACGTTTGCTACATGAGACCACAGCTTCACGTTATCAATCACTTTTCTACCTGCATCACGTCCGCCTTTAATGCCGAAGTTTACGATTGAACCAAAACCATTTTTCAAGTATTTCTTGCCTAATTCGTATGATGGATGCTCTTCAAGGCCATTGTACGTAACCCATTCAACAGAAGGATGCTTCTTCAAGTAATTTGCAATTTCGAGTGCATTTTCATTATGTTTTGGGACGCGTAAGTGAAGTGTTTCTAGTCCTTGCAAGAAATTGAATGCATTATCCGGGCTTAGGCACGGTCCGAAATCACGGAGTAGCTGAACACGTAGTTTCGTTGCGAACGCCGCAGCTGCTGCATCAATTCCGTAGCGAAGACCGTTATATGTCACATCCGGTTCTGTGAATCCTGGGAATTTACCTTTTGTCCAATCGAATTTACCGGCATCAACTACGACACCTCCGATAGAAGTCCCGTGCCCACCAATCCATTTCGTCGCGGAATGGATGACAACGTCTGCGCCGAACTCAATTGGATTACTGCCATACGGTGTTGAAAACGTACTATCAATAAGAAGCGGAATGTCATTTTCATGCGCAACCTTTGCAACAGCTTCGATATCTAGAACATGTAGACTTGGGTTTGCAATTGATTCGGCAAAAAGTCCTTTTGTTTTGTCTGTGATTGCTGCACGAAAGTTTTCTGGATTTGTTGCATCAACAAATTTCACATTAATGCCGTAACGTGGAAGTGTCACTGCAAATAAGTTATACGTACCGCCGTATAAGTTTTCAGCGGCAACAATCTCGTCTCCAGCCTCAGCAATATTTAATATGGAAAACGCAATGGCTGCCATTCCAGATGAAAGTCCAACTGCCGCAGTTCCACCTTCGAGTAACGCAATACGCTCTTCAAAAGCACCAACCGTTGGATTGGTTATCCGCGTATAAATATTTCCTGCCTCTGTTAAACCGAACAAGTTTTGTGCGTGCTCCGTGTCGCGGAAAACAAATGAAGTCGTTCTGTGAATTGGCAATGCTCGTGATCCAGTCACCGGATCTGGCTCTTGGCCACCGTGCAATAGTTGTGTTTCTGGTTTTAAGTTTGTCATTTGTATTACCTCCAAGTTTTTTTGTTTGATGGAAGTGCAGTGACGATTGGGGAAATTTAAATATAAAAAAACCCCCTTCGTATAAGAAGAGGGTTATGCTTTCGCTAATTCCTCCTCTCATCTTTCAGATCGTTTGCACGAATCTGTAGGAAGTAGCACCTTTGCAAGTCGGTCGCTTGCTGGTTGCCGGGCATCGTAGGGCCTAATCCCTCCGCCGCTCTAGATAAGAGTATGATTGATTCTGTTTTCCATCTTGTTACACAGTATAGAACTGATTATGCAGAAAAGTCAAGGGATTTATAAAAGTTTTTTTATTTCTCCCTATTGAAACTTTGAAACTATCTCCTAATGATTAAAAATACTATCCTGCAAAACTTGTCCAAATGTGGTATACTTAGAGTAGACAATCTCTGTCTAATCGTTTACCGTTTCAGCTTACAATTTTCGATGCTTAGGGCATTGCCTAAGCTTTTTTTAATAGTGTCGAAGAAAATCGTATCAATAGGAGGGATTCACATGGCTTTTCCACGTAAGGAAAGACCAGTATCGGACTTTGTAGCAGCTCGCAAAGTCGATGAAGAAATTTCATTTGTTCGGAACGACTATAAGGTTTACGGGACTATTTATAAGATCCTTGAGAACTCTGTTATCGTACAAATCTCTAGTGAAGATGCAGACTTAATTGGTGCGGCCTCAAATCTTACTGTTGTTTCACACAAAAACTATTCTGTTGATTGATTTATATAAGAAGACATCGCTATTTAGCGGTGTTTTTTTGTTTTACAGCATTTTAATTTGCACCTAGCCTTTCTTAAAGCCCCTAACTTTACTGTTTTTAATTTTCAGCAGGATTCTTGACGCTGGTTATTGAATTTAAGTAAATAAGAAAGGAGACTACTCATATGTTTCGTACACTACTTGTTGCTGGGATTGTTTTAATGTCGACAATTTATGTTTTCTTCATTCCTTCAGATCCTATTGGTTTTAAAATATTTATGAAATTAATTCCAATGGCACTAATCATTTTATTTGCGATTAGAACAAGGACCTCCCTCCCCTCTACATATAAACGAGTTATCATTGTTGGTCTATTCGTCTGTATGGTGGCAGACGGTGTGATTTACTGGTTTCTAGCTGGGCTTGTTACTTTTTTTATTGGTCATATTTTTTATATCTTTGCTTTCCGTCATATCGTCCGTGGTGCTATGCCTAAGTGGGCAGCCATCCTTCTACTATCATATGGCATTGTGATGGCTTTTTGGATCTCAGGTTCACAATTTCAAATTGGAGAATATTTTCTTGGAACTGCGATTATTGCTTATATTTCTATCATTCTACTGATGGGCTGGATGGCCATTCGCACTCAGCTGTCTTTAGCCATAATTGGTGCGCTTCTCTTTATCTTTTCAGATTCAGTTCTTGCAATCGATCGATTCGTTTACGATATTCCATATCGAGACGCATTTGTTATGGTCACCTATTACGCTGCACAGCTCCTCATTGCCGCTAGCATTGGGAGTCGTCTAGTCAAATATTCCGTAAACCGAAAGAATCTGATAAGATGAGTAGATATCGGGATATCTTTTTAGGAGGAATTTTAATATGAAAGAACAGTTAATTGAGCGGCTCGTTCGCTACGCGAAAATTGATACACAATCGGATTTTAACAGCAACATGTGTCCAACAACGCCTGGACAATGGGATTTGCTGCATGTACTACAAAAAGAACTGACAGAGATTGGTATGGAAGACATCACTCTTGATGACAATGGGTATCTTTTTGCTACACTACCGGCGAATACCGACCGTGATGTTCCAGTCATTGGATTTCTAGCGCATGTTGACACAGCCACCGACTATACGGGGAAAAACGTCAAACCACAACGCATCGATAATTATGACGGAAATGATGTGCAGCTTAACGATAATACTGTGATGGCAGTTAAAGATTTTCCTGAACTAACAAGTTACGTTGGACACACACTGATTACGACAGACGGCACGACACTACTCGGAGCAGATAATAAGGCGGGTATTGCCGAAATCGTAACCGCGATGGAATATTTGATTGGAAATCCGGAAATTAAACACGGGAAAATTCGAATCGCATTTACGCCAGACGAAGAAATCGGACGTGGTCCACATAAATTCGATGTCGAAGAGTTCGGCGCGAAATATGCCTATACAATGGACGGTGGTCCACTTGGTGAACTTCAATATGAAAGTTTTAATGCTGCAGGTGCAAAAGTTACATTCCACGGGACAAGTGTTCACCCGGGCTCCGCGAAAAACAAAATGGTGAATTCAATTTTAATTGCAAATAAATTTCAAGCGGCAATGCCAGCAGAAGAAATTCCTGAAAAAACGTCCGAGTACGAAGGATTTGTACATTTAATGCAGTTCGACGGGTCTACCGAAGAAACGTCGCTTAGCTACATCATCCGCTATTTTGACCGTGAAACATTCGAAGCAAGAAAACAACTACTGGTTGAAACAGCTGACAAGCTGAAGAAAGAATACGGCGACAATGCAATCACACTTGAAATCGAAGACCAGTACTTCAATATGCGTGAAAAAATCGAACCCGTCATGGAAATTGTCGAGATTATTTCTGATGCATTTAAAAAACTCGATATTGAACCTAATATTGTACCCGTTCGTGGGGGAACAGACGGCTCGCAACTTTCCTATATGGGCATGCCAACACCGAATATTTTCACGGGCGGCGAAAACTATCATGGAAAATACGAATATATTTCCGTAGACAATATGGAAAAAGCAACGAACGTCATTATAGAGGCAATCAAATTATTCGAAGAGCGTGCTTAAACGCATTTGGAATGAAAAGTGGGTCAACTCCTATAGCGAGTTGACCCATTTTTTCGTTGGATTCGTGATATCCGACAGATTGAACATTATATCCGACATTGAGTCTCGCATATCCGTCAAATAATTACTTATATCCGTCACTCAAACGATTATATCCTCAAAACAGGACTTTACTCACACCACAATTCCATTAGTCACGGTCATATTCACCGATAATCTCTACAGCTTTTTCAGTAATCGACGTATCGATCGCTTTATCTAAATCCACATCACCGCGGATTGCATCGTTTTCTTTATAGACATTAAATTGTTTTTCAATGTCTTCCATAAACATTTTCCCGTCTGGATCCAATCCTGTTACGTAGACCTTTTCCCATAGTTCCGGGTCTTTTAGTGCCGTATGCATCGTCATGATCTCAATAATTTCATCTTTGCCGATTCCTTTAATAAATGCATCGTTGTAGTCTCTGACCCCTTTTAGATAGGCAGCCATAAACCGTAACGAAACATCTTGTTCCTCAGCCATAAACTGCGGTGAACCCAGCACCATTGCGATTTGTGATTCTGGCGCATAATCAGTCGCATCACCAAAACGAACATGGAAGCCTTGTTCAATGCCTTGCGTAATCAGCGGCTCAATACTAAGTGCAACATCAATCGTCCCTGCATCAATTGCACCTAACATACTTCCAAAGTCAGCCATTAGCACAAATTCAACGTCATCCTCGGTTAAGCCCGCATGCTTTAGCATCTCTACATAGATATACCAGTCGATCGAATAGAGTGATGACACAGCAATTTTCTTACCTTTCATATCCGCATAGTCTTTAATTTCATCCACCATATGATTGCCGATGACAAAAGTGAAATACGATTTCCCAGGGTTATTATGCCCTTTATCAGCAATAATCTTTACGTCAATCCCTTGTGCAATAGCGTTGAAGAAAGATGCCGTTGAAACCCCACCTGCGATATCAACTTCTCCCGCTGCTAATGCAGGAAGCATGTCATCACTATTGGCAAATTGGGCAAATTCAACCTCAATATTATAGTCTTCAAAATAGCCTTTTTCCTTCGCAATATAGAATCCTGCGCCAGATGCGGCACCGTCCTCTGCAATCATAACTTTGGTTTTTTCTTTAAGTGGGCTTAAATCTCCAGAAGGATTTTCCACGTTTATTTCATCATCGACAGGAGGTGCCGGATCGGTTTTCACTGTATCTTTTGATGAACAGGCACTGATCAGTAACATCAACAAGAACAGCGGAATAAACCAACCATACTTACGCCATTTCGTCATGATTTCTCTCCTTTTTAATCCACTTCTCTTCTTGACCTTTGAACTTCTTCTTGCAAATGACGCCAGATTTCAACAAACTGTGATGCCATGACTGGATCTTCCCGAATGTCTTCAATTTTCCGTGGCCGTGCCATTTCGACATTTATTTCACGGATAATTTTCCCGGGTTGTGAGCTCATGAGCAGAATACGATCGCTGAGTAGTAATGCTTCGTCGATGCTATGCGTGATGAAAAGCACAGTCTTCCCTGTTTCCTCCCAAATGGAGAGAAGCTCCGCCTGTAATATAAACTTATTTTGCTCATCAAGTGCTGCAAATGGTTCATCCATCAGCAGGATTTCAGGGTCATTTGCAAACGCCCTCGCAATGCTCACCCGTTGTTTCATGCCCCCGGATAGTTCTTTCGGATAAAGGGTTGAAAATCTGTCGAGTCCTGTTTTCTTTAAATAATAAGCGGTTCGTTCTTTTACGATTTTTTTTGGCATATGACGCATTTTAAGACCGAATGCAACATTTTCTTCAACAGTCAGCCAGGGAATAATACCTCTTTCTTGAAACACCATTGATTGAAGCGGACGATTTTCCTTTTCTGTCGCGATCTTGAAATTTCCAATGCTCGGGTTCTCGAGTCCCGCTAAAATTCGTAATAACGTTGTTTTTCCACATCCACTCGGCCCAACGAGACAGACAAATTCTCCCTCACGGATGGTGAGTGTAATGTCATCTAGTGCTGTTACACTTCCCTGTTTCTTATAAAAGGCTTTTGTTAAATTTGTGATTTCAATTTTCGGTTTTCGATTCACCATCGATTCACCTCCACGGCAACATCTTCTTTTGGATTCCTCGAAGCACGATTGAAAACAAGTAGCCAAAAAACGAAATTAGTATTAGCCCTACGTACATCTCTTGTAATAAGAACGCTTTGTACGAAGTCCAGATGAGATAACCGATTCCAGAAGTTGCGCCCATCATTTCGGCAGCTACAATGGTGAGTAGTGCAATCGCCTGCCCCATTTGAATTCCTTCCAACATCACTGGAAGTGCACCAGGTAAAGCAATTTTCATAAAGAAATTTACACGACCCGCCCCGTAGTTCTTCGCAACATCTAAGTAAATTGAGTCGATATTAATAACGCCCGCAACGGTGTTAATCACGACTGGGAAAAAAACACTCCCCGCGATTGTTACAACCTTTGATAAATCTCCAATGCCGAAAATAATAATAATGATTGGGAGCAGGGCAAGTGTTGGAATTGGCATAAGTGCCATTACGATTGGTGAAACAAAATGTCTGATGGGAGAATATAGCCCCATTAGAAGACCGATGATGACACCTGGAATCACACCTAGTAAAAATCCAGCAAAGATCCGATACATCGAAATTCCAATATGGCTTGCGATTTCACCACTAGCCATTAAGGAAAAAAACGTGCCGACAATCGCAGAGGGCGGCGGGAAAAAACGAATATCTATTAATCCCGTTCTCGACAAAAACTCCCATAATAGTAGTAGAAAAACAGGTGACGCAATCGTCAACATCTGCTTCAATCGCTCATTTGTTTGTCTCTTTTTCCATTCACGTTGCTCAATTTCTAAAGGACTATAGTGATTCTTTAAATCTTCCAACGTTCACCACCTCTTCTTTAAATATATGTATCCGCCTAAAAATGTGTGTTGGGCGCATGCCTCAACCTATAGATTTTCGACAAAAAAAAGCACTTTCCAGCAAAGTTCACTGAAAAAGTGCCTATATAACAATTTTCTTGAATTACGTTTCTTCTTGATACTTTTTTCAAATGAGGCCGTCTTTTTTTGCGTTAAATCGTAACTCTTCTCGAAACTTTGGATGTGCAATATTGATAAGTGCGTTCGCTCGTTCTGTAAGTGATTTTCCGTACAATTTCGCAATGCCATATTCCGTTACGATATTGTCAACAGCATTTTTTGACGTTGTTACGACAGATCCTGGTGTTAATTGTGTTTTGATGCGCGAGATTGTGTCGTTTTTTGTGGTTGAATACATGCAAATATAGCCTTTTCCATGTTCTGCGAACTGAACACCTTGTGCGAAATCTGCTTGTCCCCCTGTTGATGAATAATAGCGTCCTGCGACTGTTTCAGAAGCACATTGACCGTACAAATCAATTTCAGTTGTTGCATTGATTGACACGATTCGTTCTTCTTTCGCAATTTCTCGAGGATCATTGACAATGCTTACTGGCAAAAATTCAACAGCAGCATTTTCGTGAAGAAAATCATAAAGGCGCTGCGTACCAAAGGCAAAGGTTGCGATAATTTTTCCCTTATTTGTAAATTTTTTCGTTCCATCTACCGCACCTGCAGCAACTAAGTCAACGATACTATCTGTCAGCATTTCAGTGTGAATGCCAAGATGGCGATGATTTTTCAGCATAGCCATTACTGCATTTGGAACAGCACCAATACCAACTTGAAGCGTGTCGCCGTCCTCAATTTCTTGCGTAACGAATTTAGCAATCGCTAAGTCTTTTTCAGTAATTGGTGGTGATTTTTCTTCAGTCAAAGTTAAATCATTCTCGACAAAACCAGCAATTTGACTAATATGAATTTGATTTTTTCCAAACGTCCGTGGCATCTGCGCGTTTACTTCCAACATGAATGGGACATGACCTATAAACTCTGCTATATAATCTGCGCCTGTTCCTAATGAAAAATAACCATGCTCATCTATGGGAGATGCACCAGTCATGATCATGGACATCTTTGTGGTTTTTTCCAAAAGTCGTGGGACATCATGGAAAACGTTCGGGATTAAATCAATTTGACCATCATAATACGCTTTTCGTGTCGCGCCGCTCAAAAAATAAGATGTATGAGAAAGATGTCCTTTCATTTTCCCTGAAATATAATCTCGTTCTTTAAGCGTTAACATTTGATGGATCTTAACGTTATGTAATTTAAAATAATTTTCTTCCAATATATCTAGTAATCTATGAGGTTCCCCGTTAGCAATCGGGATAATAATATCTGCGTCTGCATTAATCAGCTCAATTACTTCTTGATCATTCAAACGTTTCAACAATCATATCACTCCTCTTCAGTTTGGTTCTTTATACAGTATACCAGACTGAGCGCTCGCTCAATTAGATATGATTCAGTTCTGTTTTAGTTTTTATCTTGAAACGATATACTTAATGCATGATAAAACTTACACCCGACCAAATTAAACAATTGAATATGTATAGTATTTATATAGAAAAACCCGAGCATATGCTATTTACACTTGCTGACTTTATGGGTGATAAAACTGAAGCGGCACTCCTGACTTCACAAACCATTAGTCGTAGTCCCAATAGAACAGTCACAGCCTCTTATTTCATAAGAAGATTTGGGATGTTTATCGCCATGCAGTTTTATAATTTAGCCATGTACGATGAAATTTGGGATGGACAGTTTACGCAAATTAGCTTTGGTGCTAAAGAGGAATTTGGGAATTTAACGGTTAGTATGTTTGTAAAGGACAATGATTGGCGTAGCGTAGAAGATGGTGAGCGCAGTAAGGTCATTCAACATATTTTAGAAAATCACTGCGATGCGATTATCCGCCAAACTAAAACTGTCGCTAATGTATCCTCACTAACACTATGGGAAAGCATTTTCGGATTTTTACTCTGGCATTATCATGTATTGTTGGAGAATCCGGGCACCGCAGATGAGGCTCGTGTAGATTTCAATATACTTAAAACTGATGCCGTTTGGGCGAACATCGCACCTCGTTCCTTATTTGCAGTGTATTTAAAAGAACAGGAGCCATCCGCACTTTTACAGACAGTCGTCCGTACAACCTGTTGCTTATCTAAAGATGTTCCAGGACTCATGCAGTGTGGATTTTGTCCGTCAAAGAAAAATTAGTTTACTCGATAAGCTCTAAACGTGGCCTGCAATGAATACATTGTTCCTACTGCTGCAGCGCCATAAAAAAAGCCCATGAAGATACCCGCTGATAAGTTTCCAGGATGACTGATGAATATGGAAATGACAAGCCCAATAATAACGGCAACAGTCGACAACCATCTTGAAGCTAACTTAAAGAACGCTTTGATCAATATAATCACAATGATAATAACAGGAATAGCCAAAATTGCATCCCAAATATTTGTGTGGATTATCGGGAACTCGGTTAACATGGAATCCATCCTTTTTTACTGCAAGTTTACCCCACACAATCAACTACATACATTGAGGAGGATTTTTTTGAAGGTTAAAGGCCATCAAATCAAAGGTGCTGTACTTGATGAAGAAACACGCTGTTCGCATTACCAATCCGAAATTGACCGGATTGCCATTAAGTTTTATTGCTGTGACACCTATTTCCCTTGTTATGAATGCCATGAAGAAAGTGGATGCGGAACACCAGAAGTCTGGCCAAAAGAGAAATTCGCCGAGAAAGTGATCCTCTGCGGCGCCTGCGGGCATGAACTATCTATATCAGAATACTTGAAGTGTCATTCTGTGTGTCCCAAATGTACAGCAAGTTTTAATCCGGGTTGTAGTTTACATCGGCATTTATATTTTGAAACATAAAAGGTGCATTCCTAGACTAGTAGGAATGCACCTTTTTCAGATAGATTTCGTTGCTGTTTTTCGTATCTCTCGCCGTGCTTCGTAAATGTTTGTCACAATCGCTTTACCAACAGCGTACGTTGGAATTGCGATGATAATACCAAGGAAGCCTGCAATATTACCTGCTGCTAAAATAACTGTAATAACCGTAAGTGGGTGAATATCAAGTGATTTGCCCATCACATTTGGTGTGATTAAGTTACTCTCAATTTGCTGGGCAGCAAGTGTAATAACACCCACCCAGATGACTAATGAGGGTTGCTGTACGAATGCCATAACAATCGCTGGTGCAACCGCAATCCATGGACCAATGAAAGGTATCAGGTTCATAAAGAGCGCAAAAATCGCGAGTAATATTGCATATTTCAAACCAATTGCCCAGTACCCGATGAAAATCAGAACCGCCAATAGAAAACTGATTAACAATTGTCCTTGAATATAAGAACGCAAAACATGGTCAATATCAGATAGTGTTTTTTGTACCCACTGACGTTGTTTTCCCATAAAAAACTTATAAATGAAAGGTGCAAATTTTTCATGATCCTTCAACATAAAGATAAAGAAAAATGGGACTAATATGAGTAAAAACATCCCTTGCAATAAGGATTGTATAAATTGAACGATCCATTTTCCAAACACAACGGCAATCGATTGAATTGACTCCGCTGCACTGTCTATGGAATCCTCCAGGCTTTTCGGGAGTTCTTGCTTTTGATCTAACACATAGTTCGTAATCTCGTTAATTTCCGCAGTAATGGTTGGTGCATTCTCCACCAAATCATTTACTTGTCTCGCAACTGGTGGTCCAATAATCGATGCGAAAATCCATATGATCCCGATTATCAATGCGAATATTGTAAGAATACTTGCCCATCTAGGAAACTTTCTCTTCTCAAGAAATCTTTGAATGGGTTCGGTCATGTAATAGAGGACGCCCCCAAGGAGAAGTGGCAAGGAAATCGTTTTTACAATAATAAGGAAAGGCGCAAAGATTCCTTTGATGTCCATGAAATATCGGATAATTAGGATGGCAAGTAAAATACCAATACCAACTTGAAACCATAGTTTCCTCGTCATAATTCCAACTCCTTTTTAACATGTTCTTGCTAGTAAGTATACGCTGTTATACGGATTACGTCGATAAAAGTTTCATAATTATCCCAATATCTTTCAAATAGAAAGGACCACCCAATTAGGCGGTCCCGATAATTTTAATTATTCAACACGTAAGAAAATACGATTTCCCGAAGGATCTTCTATACTAGAACCATTTTCAGTCGACTCAACTTCTACACCCGCACGATTTACAGCACTTTTCAGCTCGTTTTCATCAGGATAAACAAGCGTGTACCCTGCTAAACCTGCACTGTTAGTAGAAGGACGTGATGCACCTTCCCCATTCCATATATTGAGCCCTAAATGGTGATGGTATTTTCCAGTAGACATAAACAACGCGCCCGGATAATTACATGCAATTTCAAACCCTAATGCTTTATAAAACTTTTCGGTTTCTGCTATGTTTCGAACATGTAAATGGACATGCCCCATGACTGTTTCCGCAGGAAGTCCAGCCCATGATTGGCCCGCACTTTCTGCAACAATACTTTCCCCATCAAGTGGATCCGTACTCATCGCAACTTCCCCGTTTTCCCAATGCCATTCAGATGGTTTACGGTCTGTATAGATTTCAATTCCGTTACCGTCAGGGTCCGATAAATAAAGTGCCTCACTTACTTTGTGATCAGAAGCACCAATTTGAACTTGATGTTCAACGAAATGCTTAATAATATTTCCTAAGTCTGCTCTTTTTGGGAGGAGTAGTGCAAAATGATAGAGTCCTGTCCTTCTTGGTTCTTTCGGTGTCACATTTTCAGGTTGTGCGACGATTAGTAGCGGTGTTATTCCGTCCGCAGTCAATACGGCACGCGTTTCAGTTTCTTCTAATACGCGAAATCCGATGATTTCTTTATAAAAACGAACAGATCGTTCTAAATCCACGACATTAAGATAAACCTCTCCTGTATACGTCTGTGGTGCCTTATGAAAAGTCATATTTATTCCTCCTGTAATTTCGTAGTAAGTAACTTACTTTATGTAACTAACTTTATATGTTATAATGATTATTGTCAAGACATAATGATTCTGGCGGAAGGAGCCTAAAGGATATGAACGAATTTGAACTTTGTCCACGCTTTGAAAAAGCTACAACAATCCTAAGCCAACGTTGGACTGCGCTTATTTTGTACCAATTAATGTCCGGTCCGCAGCGCTTTTGCACAATGACTGACAAGCTCGGAGTAAGTGGTAAGACATTGTCCGAACGGCTTAAAGTTTTAGAACAGCAAGATTTTGTCATTCGTAATGTTTACCCAGAAACACCAGTTCGAATAGAATATTCATTAACCGAAAAGGGCATGTCGCTCACACCGATTATGAAAGAAATTGAGAATTGGTCGAAGACATGGATTAAACAGGAAGACCCGGTTGACCAAAAATAAGGCCGCTTTGCATCTATTTGCATCGGCTCTATTTTTTTATAACGAATTCAAAAACCCCTCAATTTGCTTAGATGTTTTCAAGTAATGCACAGTCTTCCCTTCTTTCGCATAAATCTTCAGGCGCTGTTTCATTTTCTTTTTTCTAGGCCGATATGTCGTGAGGATGAATTTAATAAATGCCCAATCGATTTTTTCAACGCACCCCTCGCCAATATCATCACGTGTTTTTCCGTGAAACTGCACTCTTCGCTTTAGAACACGAAATAAGCAAACAAGAAGCGGAAGTTCCAAGTAGATGATCGTGTCTGCATTTGCTTCACGAATTGCGAATGTCCCTGCATAATTTCCTTCTATAATCCATTTCTCATTTTTAACGACGTGCTGTTGGGCTTCCCTAAACTCATTAAGCGGAGCTTCCACCCATCCTGGTCTCCAAAACAACCGATCTAAATGGGTCACTTCAATCTCTGTAAATTCTCCTAATCTCCGCGCAAACGTTGACTTCCCAACACCTGAACCCACCCCGATGACCATGATTCTATTCAAAGTCACATCTTCCTCCCATTCCTTTTCTAAAAACTTCCAAACACAGTCAGCGGAAGTTTGCTTTTATGGTATTATTATCAGTAACTTCATTATCTTCCATCAAAGGACTGATATCAATAATGGCCAATCCCAAATCTATATCCAAAAGAAAATTGTTTTTCATCATTAGTTTCGTGTTAGTTCTACTTACTAGCTTTCGTATTGCTTGGATAAGCCATTATAAAACGCCCATCCATCCAATTGCGGAAGGCGGGGTCTTAGATTTAAGGAATTATGAACTTACAGACGATAAAACAATTAAACTAGATGGTGAGTGGCTATTTTATCCCAATCAATTCATAGATGCTAAAACGAATCCAGTGCATGATTTCATTTCTATACCTGGAAACTGGAGTGAAGCATCAATTGGTAATCATATAATAAATTATGCTACATACAGAGTGAAAATCTTACTTCCCGATCAAGACAATCAAGATTTCGGCATACGAATTCAGGATATTTCATCAGCTGCTCGTATTTACGTGGACGGCACCCTTATTACCGAGGTCGGCCAACCTTCTACGTCAACGAATAACTATAAAAGTAAACTAGGGACCTATAAAACTCGCTTTTATACTAAGAACAATGAAATAGACTTGACGATTCAAGTTGCAAATTATGAAAATCCGCAAGTAGGCGGTATTACGAAATCTATAAAGTTCGGAACAGGAAAAGCGATTGATCAATCAGTCAATTTTTCACAACTGCTACAGTTATTAGTCGCTATTATTTTGATTGTACATAGTTTATATGCCGCCGGTTTATATCTGGTGGGCAAAAACAAATCTCAAAAAGAACTTTTATATTTTGCGCTTTTACTGCTTTTTGCTACTTTCTCCATACTTGTTGATGAAGATAAGCTATTGCTTAGCGTCTTGCCCATTGATACAAGATGGTCTCTAATTCTTTTATACGTTTCATTTGCTGGTACCGTCTATTTCATTTTGAAGTTTATCAAACATGCCTTCATGATTAACAGTAATGTTTTTCGATTATTATTCAGGACATATGCTCTGTTAACTTTTTTACTATTCATATTACCATTTCAGTATATTGAATATGTAGGCTCTAGCATCATGCTTTTAAATGCATTTTCATATTCATTTATCTTTGTCCATGCAGTAAAACTAATTAAAAACGGGAATAAGGATGCTATTTTTATATTGCTTGCGAATATTATTAATCTCTTTAATGTCTTATGGGGGATTGCGATCAATGCCAATATGATTGAAATCCCATATTACCCGTTTGATTATCTACTCGCGATCGCTGCTTTTGCTGGCTTTTTATTTATACGACATTTTCGTGTCATTAGTCTGAATGCAGAACAAACCAAGGCGCTCCAAAGAGCAGATAAGATGAAAGATGATTTTCTTGCGAATACATCTCATGAATTACGGAATCCGCTTCACGGAATGATTACGATTACAGAGACTGTTTTAAACGATACAGAGGGCCCGTTAACAGATCAAAATAAGGAAAACTTGGAACTACTCGTTCGTTTAGGTAAGCAGATGACATTTACGCTTAATGACCTTCTTGATATCACACGTCTACAGGAACAACAGATTCGTCTTGATAAAAAAAGTGTGAATTTATATGCGGTTACTGCTGGGGTACTTGATATGACTCGGCACTTAACAGTGGGGAAAAAGTTACAGCTAAATTTAACAATCCCTTCTACTTTCCCTGAAATAAAAGCAGATAAGAACCGTCTGATTCAAATCTTGTTCAATTTGATCCAGAATGCTGTTAAATTTACGGATGAAGGAACAATTACAATACATGCTACTTATCAAGACGACATGGCAACGATTAAAATTGCCGATACCGGGATCGGAATGGACGACCAGTTCCAGCAGTTAGTGTTCCAACCCTATCAACAGGCGGATTCTAGTACAACATCTACCGGAAGCGGTATCGGTTTAGGATTAAATATCTGTCAGCAATTGGTCGAATTACATGGTGGCAAAATTTCTGTAACGTCCACATTAGGCAAAGGTTCTGTGTTCTCTTTTACCATTCCATTGGCTGAAATGTCTACTAGCAGAACTGATCGCAAAGTGGAAATGGAAATAGCTGCTTCTACTCGTATTGAAGCAGATATTAAGCCTCTTCCACCATTAATGAACAAAGACTTAAAAAAACCAAACGTATTAATTGTAGATGACGATCCAGTAAACCTTAGAATTTTAGCTAATCTCCTTGCAGCGGATTATAATATTGTCACAGCAACAAGTGCTGAGGAAGCCTTAACACTAGTAGATAAGGGTGAATGGGATCTGATCATTTCCGATGTAATGATGCCTAAAATCTCTGGTTATGCATTAACAAAAACCATTCGCAAGCAATTTACCATTTCTGAATTACCGATTTTACTACTCACTGCGCGGCATCAAGTTGAGGATATCTATACAGGATTCCTTGTTGGCGCCAATGATTATGTGTCAAAACCAATGGATGCGGTCGAATTAAAAGCACGCGTAAAAGCGTTAACGACTTTAAAGCAATCGATTAACGAGCAATTTCGCCTGGAAGCTGCTTGGCTTCAGGCACAAATACAACCACATTTCTTATTTAATACATTAAACACCATTGCTGCCTTGGGTGAAATCGATACAACTAGAATGCGCAAATTGCTTGATGAGTTTTCAAATTACTTGAGAAGAAGCTTCGATACACATAATACGAGCTCTCTTATTCCACTTAGTCATGAGCTCGACTTAATACAATCCTATCTGTTTATAGAGAAGGAAAGATTTGGAGATAAAATACAAATTGAATGGCAAATAGATGAAAATCTTAAATTTCAAATCCCGCCACTATCCTTACAAACAATTGTTGAAAATGCCATTCGACATGGCGTCTTAAAACGCAGGAATGGTGGTACGATTTGCATACGTATTACCGACCATGGGGACTATTATAAATTAGCAATTATTGATGATGGTGTGGGTATGAGCCAGGAAAAAATACAACAGATTCTTAGTGAACACCCTACTTATATCGGTGGTGTTGGCCTATCAAATACCAATCGCCGATTAAAAAAGTTGTTTGGGAAAGGGTTGACGATAAATAGTGAACCCAATTCGGGAACGACTGTTAGTTTTCAAATTCCAAAAAACTTTTAAATGAAAAAGCTTTCTCATGCCGGATAGTCATGTGAAAGCTTTTCATTTGTTAATCGGCGAACTATTTATCGTTGCCTTATAGCCTCTATGAAATTTCCTCTGTTTTATAGTTTACTTGCACTTGATAGGGATTTCCTTGCACTCGCGGCTTGTTTGCTTGCACTTAAGCCCGGTTTGGTTGCACTCATCAGGCATTTGCTTGCACTCAAACGTATTTGCTTGCAAGTCGGGACTATACACCTATCGTTATTTACTTGAAAATCATTTAACGATAAAAAAAGGAGTAGCCTACTTATTTACACGCTAGCCTTCCAAGCAGATTATATGGTTTAACTTCCCATGTTTCATAAGGCACAAAACTTTCCGCCTTCATAGCATCTAATGTACGGGATCTCATATGTGGGCGGGTTATATAATCGTGAATATTTTGTTCAGTTAACTCAACAAATTTAGCTTCTTGTATTTCTTCTGGCTGTATGATGATTTCTCCGCTCACATAATCAGCTTTAAAAACAACCGATAATAGATTCATAGTTGCGTTATAATAAACACCTGTTATTCCTATAGGTCGAACAACAATACCAGTCTCCTCAAAAATCTCCCTGCAGACCGCTTTATCTAACGGTTCTCCTTCTTCCACCTGTCCACCAGGCGCTTCCCATGTATCTGATCGCCAATGGGTTTTCACTAGCAAAGCTTCCCCTTTTTCATTTGTGACATAGGCTGAAACTGCGATAATATGTTTTGGATGTTCTTGTCCCAATTTAATGCTCCCCCTTTAAAGAACAGTTCACCTTTTTACTTTAAGTATTCATTCGCATCGACCACTGTACACACCCCGGACTCCTCCAAAAACTGTTTAATCAGATGCACGTGGCTACCGCCTATTAATAACAGTACGCGATCCCTGGAACTTGTAATGAGTCTTCTGATATTCGTATATAGAATCAAATTTCGTTTGTACCACCAAGTTAACCAATCCATTGCGTAATAATCTTTCGCTTTTCCAATCATCGCAAATTCCATGTAAAATTGGTGCAGCATTTCAACCATTTCCACTTCATTCACACGCTTATAGCCTTCTAGAATCGAGAGCCTAGACCATTCTTCAGCCTCACGTTGCATCGGTTCCAGGTATGCTGTCATGAGTTTCTTATAGCGTTCGGGTTCATATTCTTCTGCATACTGAAGAATATCGCCAATTGGTGCACTTTCACTATCGTCCCCCCCCCAATCAACACAAGAAACTTCGCTGATGTCCGATTTTTCGGCTAAAGGGAAACCGATGATTTCTATTTCATTTTCTGTTGGTTGCAGTTCACCTCGTTGATACTTTTGGTAACTTTCATTGACCATCGATTGCATGTCACATTCTGCTTCGACAGCCAGTTTTGTTGGATTAAACCGACTTAGTGCATTAACAACTTCCTTTGCTTGCAACATTACATCTCTATCGTTATCGGGTTCTATACTAATTAAATCCGGTGTACTTCCTAAATGATACGCCCCAACAATCATCACTTCTGGTTTCATATTAACGCTCCCCTTATCCTAATGATATTAAAATCGTAAGTATTCTTCACACATTCCACCTTGGTGTAGTCCCAATACTTTTATTTATTTGTATATTCATCATATAGTGGAATACTTTTCCACTCCACAGGCGAAGTATGGATTTTCATCTACGACTTGAGGCTGACTTCATTTTAGGTAACATAGGAATTAGGAATTGCTTGCACTCGACAGCAATTTCCTTGCACTCGCGGCTTGTTTGCTTGCACTTATGTCGAGTTTGGTTGCACTCATCAGGCATTTGCTTGCACTCAAACGCGTTTGCTTGCAAGTCGGGACTATACACCTGTCAAAATATTAAGCAAAACATCAAAAAAACGTGAAACGCGCTTAGTAGCAGCGTTCCACATTTTATATTACTTCCTTTTTAGTCCGTGCAAGTCCAAAATAAGACAAAACAGCAATCAATGCCGATACAAAGATGATCGCACCCATTGGAATTGCCGTTTCTTCACCCGCAACTCCGACAAGCGGTGCTGTAATTGCGCCCAAAATAAAAGGCAGTAAACCGAGTAAAGCCGATGCACTTCCCGCAATATGCCCTTGTGATTCCATTGCCAATGAAAAGGATGACGTGGAAATGACGCCAATTGACGTAACGAAAAAGAAAATCGGAATAACAATAGATAGAAGCGGTCCATTCAACAAGACTGCAATGAGTAACGCCGTTCCTGAAGTAATGGACAGTAGCAAACCGATTTCTAAAAATTGTTTTTCGGTCAATACGCCCGTCAGTCTCCCAACTGTTTGCGCGCCAATGATTAACCCTATTCCATTCATTCCAAATAACAAACTAAACATTTGGGGCGAAACTTCGAAAATGTTTTGGTAAACAAAAGGTGTTCCAGCAACATACGCAAAAATTCCTGCCATGATAAATCCTTGCGCCATCGCATACCCCATAAACTCACGGTTTTTCAGTAAAGACAGAAAGTTTTTTAATGTAGACGATAGATTACTAGGTACACGCGATTCTTCCGATAATGTCTCGTCCATTCGCCACATGACGACCGCAAATAGTACAATGCCAATGACGCTCAATACCGCAAAAATTCCCGTCCATTCCGTAAACGCAAGAATGCCGCCACCTAGGACAGGCGCTAGAATTGGCACTAAATTATTAATGAGCATGAGGAGTGCGAAAAACTTCGTCAATTCCCTTCCGCTATAAACGTCACGAACAATCGCTCTTGAAAGAACAATCCCAGCAGAGGCTGCAAATCCCTGTATAAACCGAGCTGCGATGAAAAATCCGATACTCGGTGAAAAAACGCATAGTAACGAAGCAATAATATAGACAATAAGTGCAAACAGCAGAGGCTTTTTCCGGCCATACACGTCACTCATCGGGCCAAGAACAAGTTGTCCTAACCCTATTCCTAAAAGACTCGCAGTTAAACTCACTTGTACAAAGGAAGCCGTCGTGTCAAAAGCTTCAACAATCGTTGGAAATGATGGCAAATACATATCGATTGTTAACGGTCCCATCGCGGCCAACGATCCAAGAAGTAAGGCAAACCGTAGGCGCTTAGATCCTTTTAATGATGATTCCAGGGTTATAACCTCTTTTCTCTATTACATTCAATTATTCAATATGCACTATACTGCACAGAAGTACATCATTATAACATCTACATACCTTGCTGGATAGAGTCTAGAAGTACAAACAGCTGCTGACTCAATCGAGTTCGCAGCTGTTTCATTATAAACGAGGATCAACCGGATCTGATTCCAACGCAAGCGTGGCAAGCACACATTCATGGACTCGTTCTAGCGATTCACCGCCCACAAATCTTTGAAGGCCTTCGACACCTAAAGCAAATTCCCGTAACGCGAGTTTTTGTTTTTTTCCTGCGCTCCGCTTTTTCAATCGGACAAGATTTTCAGGAATTAAGTAATCCATCCCATAGATGATATTCAAATACTTGCGACCTCTAACTTTGATGGCTGGTTGGAGTAGTTTCCCTTTACTTCGGGCAATGAAGAACTCCGGCTTAATCACGATTCCTTCGTGTCCGTCCTCGGTCATCTCTTGCCACCAAGCAGTCACTTCCTGTTCACTACTATCATCTGTAATAACCTTGTACGCTGTCTGAACAAACAGAGAGGAGCCTTCCGCAAATTCTTTATTCATTTCCATATGCCATACATGCGGCTTGTCAAAAAATGTTTGATTGCTATGCGCTAACACATGAAACGGTGCGATTTGAATAGCTACTGTTTCTTCAGCGTCCCAACAATACTTTTGGAACACTTCTTTGAACGTTTTTGCGTGTTCCAGTTTCTCGTCGACCTCTACCAAAAATCGATTCAAGTCCTCACTTTTTTCTGCCGCGGATGCTAATTTCTCTTTTAACTTCATCCGATCAAGAATAGCGTTTTCTGAGACATGGGCATACTGTTCGCTGATTAAATCCTTCGCCTTTAAATTCCACGGCATGATTTCAGCATCTAATAGAACATAGTCGGTCTCGTATTTTTTAAAATACCCTTTAGATTGTAGTTCATCATTTAACCGCGACAGAATTTCGGTTTCTTTTCCTTTATCAAAGAAACGTCTTCCTGTTCTCGTATAAATAACACCCAAAACCGATGTACCGATTGTTCGTTTCGCCGTTTCTGTATCTTTAAATAACAATAAAACCGCTCGACTGCCCATATGTTTTTTCTCAGCAATCATCGTATGGATACCTTGACTTCGATAATAGGCAATTGCTTCTTTTGGATGCTCTAAATAAACAGGTTCCGATGAGGTGGCAGGCGTCGGGCTCATTGTAGGTGGAATATAAACAAGTTGCTCCAATGGAACCGTATAATGGGAAACAGTGTCAATTGCTGGCTTCACAATATCTGGATGAATTTTCACTTCACCTAGTTGTTCCGTCGAGACTGAAAATCCGTTTATGAATTTACCAATATTCGGTGGATCTAGTCGCTTTTCTTTCCATTTAATTAATGGATTATCTGCAGCGCCAGAATAATCATGGGTTACTTTCACCATTGTAAATTCTTTTTCGGGATAACGATAAGCGGTTAATTTCCCTCCAAACACAGCACCTTGATCAATATTGATCGTATTATTGATAAGAAGTGGTTGCGGTTTTGGATCATGTCCCCAAATAATTACCGCACTTCCTTCATGATGGATTGTCCAATCTTTTCGAACCGGTTTGCCGTCCTCATTAAATCCGTCTGTGTCTCCATATCGGCAGAAATCCTGTATTTTTGCTGACTGCTTGCCGATATACTTATCACGAATACCTGCATGCGTACAGATCGCAGTCGGAACCCCGTTCTGCGTGATTACGTAATGAGACGGTGCTTGCATAAGAAAGTCCTTTAACAACTGCTTCGTTTCAATCGTTTTTTCTGCACCGTATCGTGCTTCGTAGTCCAGAAATTCAGCAACAACTTTTTCATCCCCGTGATTCATCGTTACGTCACGACCTTCAAGCCATCTGGCAACCTTCCACCCGTGATTGCTATCAATCATATATGCCAATCCCTGTTCAACATGCCTTTGCATAAACAACATTGTCTCAAGTGATTTTGGACCTCGACTCATCACATCGCCAAGGGATAGAAAAGACCTTCCTTCTGGGTGAATAAAAAGACCGTCCTCATCCTTCGCATATCCAAGCTTAAGAAGAAGCTGGATCATCTCATCGAAGCACCCGTGAATATCACCAATCACATCGATCCCATTCCCAACATCAATCATCAATGGATTTTCCCGTCTTACCAGCTCAATCTCTTCTACTGAATCGGTGAAAAAGATGGATTTAAAACCGTCTTTCTTGATAAAACGCTTTTCCCGCTTGAGTGTTTGAAATTGTTGTTTTATGCGCCTCGTTTCCCGTGAATTTTCACGCCCGCTATTGCGTTCCAGTAAGACTTCTTGTGCTACATCCAAAACAATCGCAACCGCTGGGACATTATGCTTCGCAGCCAGTCTCACGTATTTCTTTCGGTCATCGGGATGCAAATGAGTCGCGTCGATAAACGTTACTTTATTTAAACGGCATCTCGCCTCGACAACATTGTCCATCATATTGAAAGCTTCAGCAGAAATGGCCTGGTATTCATCGTAAAGACCATCCGCTTCATCTTTCGGCCGATTTGCCCAACTGATAAAATTCGTATCTCCAACAATTTCCCTGTAATCATCTGAACTAATCACTTCGGAAGCTAATATTTTTTCTTCATCAATCCAGTTATTCAATAACGTTGATTTGCCGCTATTGGAAGCACCGACAAGTAACACTAGCCCGGAATAAGGAATCGTAATTTTCATGATGCATCCCCCTTCCTGACAAACTTGCACATTTGTGTTGGATGGCCATACACTTCATGCGCTTCTCCGATGCCTTCAAATTCGAGTGTATAGTTCCCTAAATGATTCCAATCCGTGCAAGACTTTTCAAACTCTTCTCTTGTCCATTCAAACCGGTGATCGAGATGTCGTTTCGCATCTGTCATATCATAAACCGCATTATATTCTTGGTTTGGCGTGGTGATAATAAGGGCTTGGGGTTTATAGTCATCAACGATTAGATGCATCGCTTTTAATAGCCGTTCTTCGTCGATATGTTCAATCACTTCACATAAAATGATGACGTCTTTATTCTCAAGCCTTTCATCATAATAAAATAACGAACCCCACATCGTTGTCGGCTCAACAAATCCTTCTTTATCTTGAATCTTTTCAAACCGCTTTACAGCTTTCAGGGTTTCTCTTTCAGAAGGTTCGACTGCTAGTATTTCCTTGACGCCGTCTACGAACCCTAACCTCTCAGCCAATTTCCCTTCACCTGAACCAAAATCGACAACTGATTTTTTTGCAGGTAAATTGTCTATTGTTTTAATAATTTTTTCGTAGCGTAAATCATTCAGACGCGGTGATTTCGGTAATTTATCCACTTCTTCTATCTCAGCATTTTCTTCCATCAAGCTATAGATTTCTTTGAACCGAAGCGCTTTTCGAATGATAAATTCTCTTTCAGGATGAGTATCTAGCCATCCCTCTCCGTAGCGCTGAATTTTTTCGACTTCACTTTCGTCAATGAAATAATGTTTATAGTTATCCATAACCGGAATAAGGACAAATAATTGCTGAAGGGCTTTCTGGAGTGTCACTTCCCCTGAAATCGTTAAAAAACGCGCTGTACTATTAGCTTTTAGTTGAAATGAGTAGTCTGTTTCACCATATTCGATGTCAACTTGATAACCAAGCGGTTCAAAAAGACTTCTAATTTTCGAATCCGAAAAATCCGAAACCACTGGACCAAAACTGAATTCAAATGAGAAGGGGATATTTACCCATTCAACGAATTCCTCTTTTGGTTGACCATTCAAAGCCGTTCCCAATGCAGATCGGATAAGCGACGTAAAAATACTACTTACCGCGAATTCACGGTCGTTAATATAATGCACAATATCATATGCATTCGATGAATGTTTAATAAGCGCCAACGGATCTGGCGTTACAAAAATCGTCACATCAAGTTCCATCTCTGTAAAGGTACTATAAAATAGGCGAATGAAGTGCCCCTTGTTTTTTCGCTCGTAAATATTATTCGGATTTTTAGCAAGTAAATGTGAAATGACTTTCACGTTTTCACCCGTGGCTTTAATCGTTAATTGCACGTCGGTCTCTCCATTCTCAAATCGATAAGTTCATGCTTTTTCTTAAACCCAGCAGCTTCATATAGATGAATCGCTTTTTCGTTTTCTTTCTCAACAGACAGCGTAATATCCTTAATTGATTCATAAGAAAATAGATGATTTAAAGCAGCCTGAATCAGCTTCGTCCCTATCCCTTGTTTTCTAAACTTATCAGAAACAGCAACATATTCAATCGAACCTTCCCCCTGCTCTGGTTCAGCTTCTACATAGACATACCCTTTAATTTCCATTCTACCATTTTTTATAATCAATAACTGATTATATTCATCTATACGACTTATGATCTTCTTCGCATTATAATATGTAGTTGGAAATTCCGTTTCGTGGATTTCCGAAAATGAATTTTCAAAGGCTACATCGTATTTTTCAATTTCTCTATGATAAGTCTCAACAAACTCATCACGTTCTGCTTGTAAGATATAATGATTACCCTTTTCGATTCCACCAAGGTTCAAAACAAATTCTTTACCGATTTTGTTTTCCTTATTAATAAAAAAGAATAGTTTCTGCGGGACTTCTGAATAGGAAATTACCTGTTTAAATAGACTTTCTGCAAGGGATAACTTGCTTTCATCTTTTAGAAATGGCCCCCACACCTCAGCGCTCAAATCCTCTTTATCAATGTCCAATCCCATTGCGCCTACAATAATGCTATCTTCATACGCAACTGCAAATGAGTTCGCTAAATCCAAATCCGAAAAGTCATGCATTAAGTCATGTAGAATCGATTCTTTTTCGCTACCGCAGTAGCCAATATGTTGACTTGATTCATTGTTTACCTCGGCTAAAAATGAGGCAAGTTCTTCTATATCAATTGGCGGTGTAATTGTTATCGTCATAATGCTTCAGCTTCCTTACTACTATTTTTTATGTACTTCATAGATTGAAAAACAATTCATGTAAATGATTCCAATTGTCGGCAACCCATTTGTTTTCTGCTTGAAACCTTCTGAGCGGGATCGAATCATTCTCTTTTTCAACTTCGAGCATAGTCGCTTCTTTCCACCAGGTTAGCTTAATGGACCTCACAATTTTATCGGCACTTAAGCGCTGGGTTTCTCGATAACCTTGGGCAAAAGCTGAAACCTTCTCCAAATCCATTTCCCCCTCATAAAGACAACAAGAAAGAATGGGTCTAGAAATATCAAACTCTTGGTATACATAGTGCATCCGGTCAAAATCGAGAATAGCCGAAACTGAGTCCTTCTTGAATAAGATATTATCCGCGAAAAGATCCCAATGCGCCCATCCAGTTTCGCATGGAGAAAACATAGATAAGTCAATGTCCTCGATGAGCTTTAGTTGTTTTTCCAAAGCCAAAACAGTACTTTCGCAACCAATGGAGTTGGCTTCCTTCCATCTTTTTTGCCAGCTTTCAAGCATACTTTCCTTCGATAGAATATCCCAATGCAAAGGCAACTTCGACTGTTGATAATCATTTAGTATCTTGTGCATTCTACCGACAATTTGTCCAAGATGGAATAGTTGTTTGACATTCGCTGTTCCTGGCTTGATGACTTCACCGTCACACATTCTCATGATTACGAAACGTTCACCATGTGGTGTTAATAAAACGTACTTCCCTTCATATGACATTAAGCTTGGACAAGGAATTCCTTTCTCGTTAAGGTATGTTTGATGTTTTAAAGAAGTTTCCAACCCCTTAATCATGTTGTCAGGATAACGCGTTTTATTGTATTGTTTTACAAATAAATCACCAATATTCGTTTGAATCTTCCATTTCAAATTCATATAGCCTAACTTAATTTCACAAAAGCTCTCTATACGAATTCCAAAAATAGTAGTCATCGTTGCGAATATATCTTCTCGAATGAATCGCTCAATTTCTATTTGGGGCTTGTCTTGAATTGTTGTGAAGGTCATGACTCCCCCTCCTATTTCTTCTTAGAACTCTTTTTCATTAGAAGCGCTAATCCAAACGTAAATAAAGTAATAATCGTCAGAATAAATTTCAAGTCAACGACAGGCTTAAATTTTACATTGTCGGATGTAATCTCATAAACCCCCAACGGTTTGACAGAAATATATCCTCCGCCCCCTTCGCCTTGCGCAACTGGAGAGTTTTCACTTTCTCCGGAATAACCACCGCCGCCACCCACATAATAATCGACTTTCGCCACAGGAAGCACTTTTTTATTTTCAAGTTCAATCGGTTCACCGTACACCAATGAAACATCCTTATATTTGGCAAATTTATCAAAAATCACGCCAATGGGCGAACGATTAATTGTTGCTGTATTTGTAGTAGCATCTATCCTATTTGTCTCCATATCTTCATTTCCTCCTATAAAAGTTATTTACCAATCTTCTAATTTAGACAAATAAGGTTCAATATAACTTCTAGACCCGGAAGCAAGATCTTTCGGCAATTCACCAAGCGGATAGTACCGAAGATCCAATGATTCAACTCCATCTATGACAAGTTCACCTTTGATATCCCGTGTTGCATAAACAGCCGTGACAGAATACAATTCATCACCGTTCGCGACTTTAAGGTAAAAGTCTTCACCTGAGAAAATACCCATTAATTCTAATTCTCCTACTACAAGCCCTGTTTCTTCTTGCACTTCACGCCTGGCCGTTTCTTCCATACTTTCTCCGAGTTCCATAATCCCACCCGGTAATCCCCAGCCGCCGTCTGATCTGTGCTGCAGAAGTATTTCATTTTGTTCGTTCAGCATAATCACAACCGCGCCCGGTAAAATAAGCGGTCGATTCCCAACTAATTTACGTAATTCCCTAACATAACCCATTATTTTATCTCTCCTCAAATTTCTGCGAATAAAAAAGGATTCGAGATTTGCACCTCAGAATCCTTTAATTAAATGAAAATGTATCATTTTTGGTAAAAGATTTTTATTTATAACACACTTTAACGTCTAATTAGGCATCAATATAATCTGCATAGTTAGTGTTTATAACCGTAATATTATTATCCGGAATTGGTTCAGTTTTATGGGGTCTTCCGACATTTGAATCGTTGGTAATAAGGGGCCCACTCGAAACTGCTGATATCGTGATATTAAATATCAATAATACTATCGCCAAATGATTTCTCATTCATTTAACCTACCCTTCATATAATCTTTTATATGACTTCAAGCATATTTTCTGATATTCATATGCTTCCTTATATCTATTATTTTCTGCTAGATAGGTCACAAAATGTTCCGTAGTAACTTTTATCCACTTTGGATTGGAAACTCCTAGGAACATTTTGATACTTTGTTTAATTAACTTTTCATATGAATAAAAGTCCTCTACTAAATAATACATTTTGGCCTTCAGGAGTTGTATGTGGGCCATATCAGTATCGGATTGGACATGCTCTTTCGAATACTTCACATAGTCATTAAAACTTTTTACGTCTTCAGTTTTCAAAAATATATTCAGCCTTATTCTTAATGACACAAAAATATCATCACTTTTCATCTTTTCTTTTAACTCTATAGCAGTATTGATAATCTCAAGTGCCTTTATAAAGTTTTTTTCTTCTATATAGACGAGTGCAAGATTATGATAAAGCTTAGACTGTGTATCCATGGATTGTTCTCTTAAAACACTAAAACCTTTATTGATGTATTTTCTCGCTTTCGCATATTCACTTCTTTCAATTAATAAAGCGGCAATTAGATTATAGCTGTCTCCAGCCTTATTCCAATCGTGAAGATCCATATAAAACCTTTTTGCCTTTTGAGCATATTCAAGTGCTTCTACATATTGATATAGGCTATAATGCGCCAATGATATATTATAAGTTAGTTTTGCTTGTACAAAGTCATCTTTATTTATCTCCAATAACTTTTTAAAAAAATCGATACTGACTTCATACTCTTTTTTATAGTAATTAAATAGCCCAGAAGCATAATAGTGTTTTTCAAGCATGATTAGACTTAGGTCTTGTAGCGGGATTTGTAAATAAGCTATATTGCTTAAAAAATGCTCCTGCGCCTCGGGAATATTCGCAAACTTATGTAATTTTAAGTACTTTAAAAGATTAAAATTTAATTCTTGATGGAATGAAGATATATATTTAAAGTTCGATTCATTTGACCTTATTAATTGTTTGATTTCCTCATATTTTCCCGTCTTTAAGTACTCGTCACACTCATTTAATAATTCCCCTAACTCCTCATCTTCCATATTGAATTCTAGAAAATAAGTCTCGGGAACATCCAATCTTCTAGCTAGTAATTGTAGTACATCAGAAGAAGGTTTGAAACGGTCATTTTCAATATTGCTGTAATGTGAGGGCGAGATAATTCCATGACTAGCTTTATTTTGAGACAAGCCTTTATTCGTTCTAATTCTTTTAATTCTATTGCCGATATACAAATCTCAAACCCCCTTCGAAAAGGCTGACAGTTACTATATCATCACTCTGTTTACTTCAATTTCACTTTCCATGAATTGACCATCCTTTATTTCGAATGTACGATCACCATACCGTAATATTTCAAGGTCATGTGTAACAAACAGGATTGTTTTACCCTCCGCCTGACATTCTTTTAATATTTCAAGTACTTGATTGCGTGAGGCTTCATCTAAGTTTCCGGTCGGTTCATCACAAAGGAGGATCGATGGGTTATTTAAAAGTGCACGTGCAATTGCAACACGTTGCTTTTCGCCTCCAGATAAGTTTTTCGGGACTGCGTTCTTTCGACCTTCCAAGTTAAATTGGGTTAACAGTAACTCTGCACGAATCCGCAATTCCGCTTCCTTTTGATACGGCCATTCAGGAAGCATTACGTTTTGTAAAGCTGTATAGGCAGGAAATAGTTTGTAATCCTGATAAATAAAGCCGATATTTTCACGACGAAATTCACGTTTATCTGCTTCATTAAGCTCTTGTATTTTAGTCTTTCCAATTTCAATATGTGCCCCTTCATCGGAAAGCAAAATACCCGATATACATTCCAGCAGGGTTGTTTTACCCGAGCCGGACGGACCGATAATATTCGCCCATTCTCCTTTTTTCACATGAAATGTGACCTGATCAAGAATTGAATTCTTTTCGTGTTTTGATTCATACGTTTTACTTAATGATTTAATCGAAACATCCACAGCAATCACCCTTTCCTACAAGTCTATATTCTCATACTGATTTAACGCTATAGGACTGACGCATTTTGTTTATAATCAAATACAAGGCCAACTCCGAGAGGGATACAACAATAAGAAAAAAGGCAAAAGACATCCCAAGACAAATCATTAACATCGATACGCTAAAACCCGTTAGATTAACGATAAATAACAAACTAAGTGATGTACCAATTAGAATGATTAAACTCACCCAAATAACGATTTCTTTTCGGAAAAAACGTGTGATATCACGGTTATGCCAACCTGTTAAATAAAGAAATTCCATTTGATCACGACGAGCTTCCCATAATTGAAATAGCGATTCAACTAATGTAAATATCGTCAGTGCTATAATTCCGACAACTAATGCCACGTATTGTCCATCCATTTGCCAATGAATGTATTCACCTAAGTTTGTTTCTGTTATTCTCTTTATTGTAACGGCAGAAAACGTGATGATAAATGACAGAAGTCCTGTAGCTATTAATAATTGCAGCCCAGCCGCCATTATATGCGATCGATAATAGCGAATGTTTGTTAATGTAAATGACTTAAGTGGTTGTGAAGAATTATTTCGATCCGCTAATTTTTGGGTAAACCGATCAACCACCAGTTTAATCAAAAATAACAGAAGAATTGCCCCACTAAATCCGATCCATAAAATGTTTTCAAAACTAAAAAATAGTAATAAGACTAGAAGACTTAGACTGATGCCTAAAACCATTTGTACGAGCCACTGATTACGGTAAAAACGACGAATTGTAGATGCTTTCCACCCGATGGTTTCAAACCGAAGCCTTTCCTCCATCTGTTCAACGTCCATTGTTCGAAAGCGAGCACTCATTGCGATTACTGAAACAGCAAGAAATGAGAGCGCAATGACAATCGCAAAAAGGTTCCAACTATTGACAATTCTATCCGCAGCGCCTAACGTCGTCCACGGTTGAATGACTGTCCCAATTTCTTCTACATTTACAGACATTTCTTTATGCGATGCCCCAGCAATAATATCAACATGTAATCCTTTTGTCTCAATTTGTGCAGCCACATCACGAATTTTCGTAGCAGCCTCTTCTGTATATCCACTAATTCCAGCTACTTTCACTCGGATTGCATCAATAGGGGCATTTCCCTTAAACCGCTCAGCCCATTTGATGGGGACAAGTCCATGAGCAGGCATTGGCAAAAAACCTCCAGGATGATTTGTCGGTTGAAGACTGGCGCCAGTTTCCTCATGAAGTCCATAGTCAAATTGGTAAATTCCAAGAGGACTTGCTGCTAAGTTTTTTTCCGCTTCACCAATAGATATTTGATCGACCTGAGCAAAGTAAACGAGATCACTATTATCTCCACTAACATCGTAGGCCTGGTGCTCAATTGCCTCAATTGACCTGTGAATAGGTATTTCATTATCCCAGTCTTGCAAAGGAACAGATAATTCTCCTTCGTCCAATTTATAGGGAAGGGAAGAAGCACGATAAAAAATGTTTTGGGTTTGAAAACCGGAACTATGTCCAACCTCTCCATGGAGATTAATATCATAATCTTCGCCCATTACAACATCGAACTCTTCATTTACCATATACCAATCATTTTCAAAAGGACTTAAGTATTTTGTAAAATCAATTGTATAAGTCTCTTCTTCTACAGTTTTTAATTCTGCTAAAAACTTTTCTACTTTTAGACGATTATCTTCATCGCCTAAAAAAGATACTTCGCCCAGTGAATAATCATCCCTAACCCCAACTTTACGTTTCAAGTCCTCAATTTCTTCTAGTGTTACATCAAGTAATTCCATGTTAATTTTTGTTTTAATTGGCGTCGGTGAATCGGTTACATCTAGTAAAGGTACGTATTCTGCTTCATCAGGATACAAATTTAAATGGGATAAATCGTCACTTTCCAAGATGGAAAAGTCAATCCCAGTTAACGCCATTTCCGACTGTGGATCGATTGCGACAATAGGGTGATAGGAAGGGGGAAGTTCCAAACTAGGGTATTTGTAAGTGTTAAAAACATTCATTAATTCCCTCGGATAAAATGATTCAAAGTTTATAAACGGTTCTGATGAAGGGAATAAATAATATGCCACTTGAGGCTCTGCTGCTAAATAGGTAAAATGACCGTCGCTTGTTTCGTTTTTAATCGTATAGCGAACAGGTCCATTGGGTATCGGTAATTGATAGGTGTGGTCGATTTTTGTAAAAAAACCAAGTGAGGCTACTGGCGCAGCAAATTCAATCCGTTCGTCTTGTGCTATTTCCTCCCATGTTTGTATCGTAATTCCGCCATCACCTACACCTAGGTAGTTTTCCTCCACAAGACCAAGTGTTTTTTCAATAGGAGAAGATTCATGCGGGCGAACGAGTAAATCATAGTGTCCACGTGAATAATCGACGATATCAGTCTGTACCTGTTCATTCGCCTTCGCTAAAGTCATAATGGCGACTGGGACGAGTGTAAGCACGATAACTAATAATACTACAGTAGCGATATGTGAGCGGAAAGCGTGCAATATCTGACGCGAGTACAGTTTGAACATGGAATCCCCCTTCACCCTATTGAGATAGTTTCAATGACAAAAAAATACTCATATTACATTCGTGCTAATGTCCCCATACAATACCACTTACACACATAATATTCAATGTACTGCGACGATTATAAAAGTTCGGTTAAAATTGGTAGTTTAAGTGAAATAAATATAACAATGTTTGTAATTAGACAAACATTTTCAAGAAAGGTTTCTTTTTGTTTCCATACCTTTGCTTGGTTTTGAAAAGAACACCAAAAATCTTCATTTTTTGCCGACAAGACAAAAGGATTCAAGATAGCTAATCTCGAATCCTTATATCTGATAAGAATTTCATTTTCTTTTATTAAGGTGAGCTAGTAATATCCACAATACTATAAGTACAATAAACCCAACAACCATAATCGGAACACCTATGCCCAAGGAGCTTTTATTCCCCGCATACTCGCCGTCCCTTACTGCTCTCTTATGCTTTCCTTCCTCGTCTTCAACAGCAATTGCTTCGTCAGTAGAAACCCCTTTAATTGAATAATAGTTAGTTCCTTTTTTGTAGAAGTTTGAAAAGTTACCCGAATAGGTTCCTTCCTTGTCGCTGTATTTCGTTACACGCCCAATTTTCTCATCAACTTCTTCCACAAATTCATCGCTTATTACATAGACATAACCATCCCAAACGACAAATGGATAGGCCCAGCTAGCCAAAGACTTATTTGGTAGTAATGATGTACAGACGAACAGAAATACGAGTGCAACAAAAAAGGATTGCCTATTTCTCATGTACTCCCTCCAAACTTCTTATTCATTGAAGATACCTTCTAGCGGTTCCCACGGATAGACTTTTGCTTCAAACTTTCCTTCAATTACAGCAGGATCATTATCGGCAAAACGTTGTGCTTCTTCCAAAGTCTCCACTTCTAGAATAATCAACCCACCCGTATGATCCATAAAAGGACCACCTGCGATTAAAATCCCCTTCGCCAAAGCTTCTCTAACATATTCCCGATGTGGAACAAGTCCCTGTTTCCAATGTGGTTGCCCTTCTAGCCAAGCTTTAGCAGTCGTGAAATGAATTACGCATTTCATTTTGTGAAGCCCCCTTAATTACTTATCAGGATAATTTTTCAGTTAAAAATTATACCCTTTATTAACAATTAATTTTGATTAAAATGCCACATCTGTCTCATAGGAGTTTTGTCATATTCCATTTTGTACTTTTCCATTAATAAATGATCTAAAACATCCTCGATTACATCAATATAAAAAGTAACAATCACATGACAATACGCTAATGCAACATGATCTGTTAGCTGCTTGGCAAATTGATCTAAAGGTTCAATATGTTCATCTTTCACCCTGTTTTTCGAATAAACTTTGACAGTTATCAAGTTTGTTCTTAACTCATCCTCACTAATTTCTGTTCCATTAGGTAAGTTCAAATCATCAGTTTCCGCTTGGCGATTTTCATCGAAAATAATCATTCGATATATATCATTTCCAAATCGAATATCCCACACTTCTAAATCTTTGAATCTTAGGATTCGCTCAAAGTAATCCATCATTTTTTCGCCCCCCCCGGTCTTAACTTCATTCTAACCGAACAGCAAAAAAAGCCTAGAGAATATTCTCCAGACTTTACAGCATATCTATTTAATTTGATTTAGCGCCTAACATTGCCCGAAATAGTTTAGTTGAGTACGGATGTGAAAAGGTAAATTCCTGATTCACTTTCGAGCTTTCGTCAACAATCTCGCCACTTTTCATGACATAAATTCGATTACACATATAGGTAACCGCTTTTAAATCATGCGCTATGAAAAGTATTGCCATGCCAGTTTCTCGGTTAATGTCGATTAGTAAGTCAATAATCTCTTTTTGAATGAGTCGGTCTAGGTTGGATACGATTTCGTCGCATATTAGTAGTTTAGGGCGAACGAGAATCGATCTAAGCAAGTTAACTCGTTGTCTTTCCCCACCGCTTAATTCAGATGGTAGCTTCTTTAAATGTTCTTTTGACAGTTTTACTTTTCCAAGCATGTTCAGGATATATGTATCGCGGTCTTCCTTCATGTTACGAAGTGGTTCCAGTAGAGTTTCGTGAACGGTCCACGATGGATTAAGCGCAGCTGAAGCGTTTTGAAAAATGAGTTGGCACTTTTCGTAAAAGACTTTCGATTTTATCACAGGGGCTTCATTCAAGGAAATGGATCCAGCATCCCGTTTTTCCAACTGCATAATTATTCGTGCTAGCGTACTTTTCCCGCTGCCACTTTCCCCGACGAGTCCGACAATCTCCCCATCCCCAACCGTTAAATCGATATCGTGGAGAACCTGCTTGCCATTACTCCGATACGTTTTTGAAACATTTTCTACTTTCAGCAATGGCATCTCCCCCGCTTTCTTTAGAATCGACTTTCCAACAATCGTTTTGTATACGTATTTTTTGGTCTTTCAAACACATCCGCTACAGTTCCAATTTCAACAAGCTTCCCTTTGTGCATGACGACCATTTCATCGGCAACTTCTGCCACAATGTCTAAATCATGCGTAATTAAAAGAATTGTCGTTCCTTGTTTCTCATTTAAGCCTTTTAATAACTCGATGAATTCTTTTTGTAGGATTGTGTCTAGTGCGGATGTTGGTTCATCGGCAATTAGTAACTCCGGTTCGACATATAATGCACATGCAATCATGCATCGCTGCAACATCCCGCCCGATAATTCGAATGGATACTGTTCCATGATTTCTTTCGATAAACCCAGGTCATCCAAAATATCGACCATCTTCACGCTAAATTCCAAAACGCTATCCTGAATCCGCCGACCTGAAAACTCGTATAATTGCTTGCCCATTTTTACAGAAGGATTAAAGCTATTTGCTGCGTCTTGGAAGATCGTGAATATTTGTGAACCTCGTATTTTAGATATCTCTTTATTCGACATTGTCAGTAGGTCTTTATTAAGAAACAAGGCTTGTCCTGTCGATTTTGCACCTGCCGGTAAAATATCGAGTATCGCGGAAACTGTCACGCTCTTCCCACTGCCGCTTTCACCAATTATCGATGTTATTCTTCCCTTCGGCACAGAAAACGAACTCGCATCGACAATTTTTTTGCCGTTGATTTCTATTGAGAGTTGATTTACCTTAAGCACTGAACCGCCTCCGTTCCGGATCTTTCAACCCCTCCCCAATGAAGTTAATCGCTAGGATTGTAATGAAAATTAAAATACCAGGAAACAGGCCAATCCACCAAGCACCAATTAAAATATCATTTTGCGCGTAGTACAACATATTTCCCCAAGACGGAATCGCAGGTGGTACGCCGATGCCGAGAAAGCTTAAGGATACTTCGATGAAGATTGCGCCTGCGAAGTTAAACAAAGTGACGACAAAAATTGCGGGTACACTATTTCGAAGTAGATGACTAAATATGATTTTCCAAATCGGCGTCCCAAGCATTTTGGCCATTTGAACAAATTCGGCGTTTTTTAACCGTATAAATTCCGAACGGACAATCCGTGCAGTCGTCAGCCAACCGGTTAACCCAATAATCAGTGCCATCCCCCATATGCCGCCTTGCATAAATGCTTGAAACGCAAGAATAATGACGAGGGATGGAATTGTGATGAATACCTCTAGAAGCCGCATCATCGCGGTATCGACAAATCCGCCGACATACCCACTAAATCCACCATACAGTACACCAATTACAAGCGATAAAAGTACAGAAACAGTCGCAACTGTGAGTGTCACTTTTCCACCTTCCAATAAACGAGAAAAGACGTCGCGTCCAAGATGATCCGTGCCTAGTAAATGACCGTCTCCGGGGGATAAATAGACTTCATCAAGATTCATATCATTCGGTTCATAAGGCGCGAGCATACCAGAAAACACAGTCAAAAATACAATAATTCCAAGGACAATACACCAAAAAATAAGTGTTTTTCGTGATTTCATTTACTGTACGCCCCCTTTTCGTAGCTTGGGGTTCAATGAATACATAATGAGATCGATGATAAAAAGACTAACGACAACAAGCATGCCAATAAACAGAATACTTCCCATGAGAAGTGGAAAGTCCTTCGTTACAACTGATTTAACGGTTAATTGACCTAATCCATTCCATGAAAAAAGGGATTCGATAATAATCGATCCTCCAAAGAATGATGGAATCGTCATTCCGATATAATTCAAATATGGGAATGATGCATTGCGTAAAATTCCTTTTCGGATTTCTCGTTCCGCTACCCCATTGGCACGCGCAACAGTCACATAGTAATTACGGCTTTCTGCTTTAATGCTTTCTTGTAGAAAACGTGCATAAATACCAATATGAGTAATGATAATGACGGAAGCCGGTAAAACGAGATAGCGTAGTTTATCCCAAAAACCGCCCTCGCCCCCAATATCGCCAGTTCCCGATGAAGGTAGCACACCGAGTTTTACCGCAAAAAATGATATAAATAATATACCGAGCCAAAAAGCAGGGATTGAAGATGTCGCGATACTTGCTGTTGATAGACCTCTATCCCAAATAGATCCTGCTTTCATGCCTGCTATCGTTCCGAGCCAAGTTGAGCCAACAACGATGAAAAACATCGTCACGCCAAAAAGCAGTAATGTATTAGGGAGCCGTTCCATCAGAATTGTCGTGACAGGTCGCCCTTCACTATAGGATATTCCTAGATTTCCTTTGATTGTTTCCGCTAACCACGAACCGTATTGTGCCGTAATCGGACGATCGAGCGAAAAAACACGGCTGATTCTTTCCTTTTCAGCCGCGTTCAATGTTTGTGCATTGCCGCCGTAAAAGGCCGTTGCCGGGTCGCCTGGCGCAGCATGCATGATGAAAAAAGAAAGGAAGCTGACGACGAGGAGAACCATTATCCCCATCATCATTCGCTTCCCAATCCATTTAACAGTCATTCCATGTCCACTCCTCGACATTCCAAAGGAAACCGGAACCGTGATGGCCAAGAACCCGTTCTTTTACACCGCTTATATTTTTGTTGATACCGTAGACTGCATTTACATAGGCGATGTAGTCATACGGCGGATCTTCTGCAAGCGCCTCTTGTAATGCTAAATATATATTTTGTCGGTCATCCGGATTTTTTGTCAAACGACCTTGTTCCAGTAGTTTGTCGACTTTTAGGTTTGAATAGCTCCCATAGTTATAGCCGGTACTATTCAAACTCGACTCGTCCGAGTGGAATAGAATATGTGTGTGATGATCTGCATCATACGGACTTCCCCAGCCAATCATAAACGCATCGGTCTCTTCAATTGTAATCGCACCCCAATCGAGTGCAGCAACACTCACATCCGCGCCGATTTTCTTAAATCCTTCCGCCACATAGTTTGCCATGTTCACACGCACTGCATCTGAGGCGGGAGATGTAATCGTAAATTCCAGTTTTTCGCCGTCTTTATAACGAAAACCGTCAGTCGTTTCTTCCCAACCTGCTTCGTCTAACAACTGTTTTGCTTTTTCAAGATTATATTCGTATTTCTCAATGTCTTCATTTTTATAAGCATGTTTTTGAAGCGGTGAATAGGCTTCTGTGCCGAACCCTTTTAAAATGCCTTTAACAATTTGTGTACGGTCTGTCGCATAACTAAATGCACGCCTTACATCTGCATCTTTCCAAAGATCTTTGTTCATATTAAATAACATTGCACGGTAATCGGCGGAATCGACATTGTATATCTTAAGATCTTCCACCTTCTCCATTTCCACAACTTGAACAGGATCTAACAATGCGATATCCACTTCGCCTGATTTCAGTTGCAGTGCACGAACATTACTATCTGAAATAAATTTAAAAATCACCTTTTCAATCGACGGCTTTGTTCCGTGGAAATCTGGATAAGCTTTCAAAGTTAAACTATTTCCGCGGTCCCACTTATCGAACATATATGGACCAGCACCAATTGGTTGGCTATTAAATTCAGCGGTTCGCATATCCTTCCCTTCAAATGCGTGTTTTGGAAGAATCGGTACTGTGAGCTTATCCAAAATTGGGGTGAATTGGTTTTTTAAGATGACTTCGAGTTCGTAATCAGCTAATTTGACGAGCGAGTCCACTTCAGTGAAATCGGATTTCAAAAATGATGCATTGTTGTCATCCAAAATGCTTTCGATTGTGAAAATCACATCGTCAGCCGTAAGTGGCTCACCATCGTGAAATGTAATGCCTTCTTTTAATTTAATCGTATACGTTAGACCATCTTCTGATATGTTGACGGAATCTGCAATATCAGTCACTGGCTCGTTATTTTCGTTGAAGCGCATTAACCCGCGAAATAGCAGCGCATCGAGATTCGTCTCTTCTAGAATCGGATTCAAGCCATCGAATTCAGATTCAGACGCGTACACCAGTCTATTTTCTTTTTCTTTGGAGCTATTTGCACCTTTACTCCCACAGCTTGATAATAATAATAAAACCACAAAAAGTATTGTGAATAAATTCATTTTATTTCTAAACATAATGTCCTCCCGAAATCCAATTCCCTATCTATACTAATTATAATCTTCCCAAGCATACGATGTCTATGAGTACGCAACTGTCCTCCACATAATCTTTAATGCATTTCAGGATAAGACGGGGAAAATGGGGGAAAATAATCGTTGATCGAAACTATAGTGAAAGAGGAGGAATATATGTGAATGGAAAATGGGCTCTTACAGCGCTTGGTGCCGGTGCGGCGTACTTGATGCGAAACAAGAACGCACGAGATAAACTGATGAAACAAGTTGAATCGTTCACGGGCATGTCTATGGGGAGTAAGAAAAATTCTAGTTCTTCCTGAAACATAACTAAAACCTCGAATCATTTTTCGATCAACAAAGAAATCGGCATCCCGCTGACGGGTGCCGATTTTCTATTTTAAGTTGGGGCTGCAGTCCGTTGTTCGGAGCGGCCTACAATATGGATACTGATTTCATACAGTAACGCCATTGGAATCAGGACAATCAATTGGCTTATGAAATCAGGCGGTGTGATGAGCGCTGAAATAATCGCTAGTGACAAATACGACCATTTTCGAACTTTCTTCATTGAATCTGCAGTTAGCAAGCCAATTGTCGCTAAAAACATCGCAACGATGGGTAACTCGAATAATAATCCCAACGGAACGGTCGTCATCATAAGAAAGCTGGCGTATTCCTGTGCAGATACCATGACATTGAAGTTCATCGCCCCTAAAGAAACCAAGAAATTATAACTAAGTGGATTCACGACGAAGTAGCCAAAAGAAATGCCACCTATAAAAAGAAGAAACATGATCGGTGAATATAAACTTAGAAACTGACTTTCACGCTCATTCAGTCCTGGCTTCACAAATTGCCAAAGAAAATGACATAAAAATGGTAAGGCTAGACCGACTGCAAGTGCAGTTGAAATCGACATATAGAATTTGACTACTTCCAACGGACCAAGAACGATTAACTCATGCCCTCGTGTCACATGCGGGAACCAAATATTAATGGTCGAAAAGACGACGATAAAAAAGAGTGAAAAAGTAGCTATCCCCTTAATCAGTTGTTTCCTTAATTCGGAAAGGTGATCGACTAGGGATGAGTTTTCCTTGAATTCTTTTTTTTCTGGTTCTGCTTGGATTTCTTGAACTGTCTTTTCTTCAACTGTATTTGTTACAACTTCTACTGTTTGGATTGTTGGTTTATCTAGCGGGCTCATTATTTTACGATTATGATCTCCGTATGGGTCCATAAAATCACCTGCTTATCCTTGATCGGTTTTTTTCGGTTCCTTGATTAAGGAAGGAAGAATGCAATTCAATTCTTCTTTATTATTTCATCCTCATCGTCAATTATATCTTTTGCCGATTTTTTGAACTCGGAAAGTGTTTTTCCAACTGCGGAACCCACTTCCGGCAATTTTCTTGGCCCGAATAAAATCAACACAATCACTAAAATAATAATCAAGCCTGGGACACCAATAGATGCTAATCCTCCCATTAGAGAGAAGCCTCCTTCCTACTTATACGAGTAAACCGCCATCTTTACTGTATTTGATAATTCCTTCCGCAGCTCGGTACGCAAGTGCACCGACAGTTCCAGTCGGATTATAACCACCATTATGGGTAAAGTTCCCTGCGCCAACCACAAATAGATTTTCGACTTCCCAATGTTGTAAGTAATTGTTGACGACACTGTCATCCGGACTGGCACCCATAATCGTTCCACCTGTATTATGTGTTGTTTGATACGGAACTATGTCATAATCTGAAAGTGGGTTTCCTGCCATGACTGTTTTCGGACCCATTTCCGTCATAATCTCAGTAGACTTTTCAGTTAGATACTTGTGTAGGTTTCGGTCTTGATCAGTAAAATTGTACGTCATTTGTAGCAAAGGAACGCCATATACATCTTTATAATCTGGATCGAGTGACAAAAAGTTTTCCTTGTGCGGCATCGAAGCCCCTTCTGTTGAGATGTTTAGTGTTCTTGTGTAGTTATGAATCGATGCTTTTTTAAATTCAGCTCCCCATGTCGGGGTATCCGGTGGTACTGGATTCGTCTGAATTGGACGAATACCCGTTTGCGTTATGGAGATACTTGCCCCGTGTATAAAATCCAAGTCACTGTGGTCGAAATTATCCCCATTCAGGTCATCGATGGTCATACCTAGAGATCCTGCGCCCATAAAGACGTTCATTTGCTCTTCAAAGAATCCTGTTGCACCCGGCAGAACCTGGTAACAGTAGTTCTTGCCGAGTGTCCCTCTTCCAGTATCCGGATTATACATTTCACCAATTCCAGACACCATGAGAAGTTTCGCATTATTCATGACATAGCTTGTGAGAACAACAACCTCTGCGGGCTGGATGAATTCTTCGCCTGTTTGTGTATCGATGTATCTCACACCCGTGGTTCTATTCCCTTCCTTTATTACTTCTACAACATTCGCATGGAAACGGACGTTGAAGTTTCCCGTTTTTCTTGCTGTTGGGATCACCGTTATTTCAGGTGAGGTCTTTGCGCCATATTCACAGCCAAATCGTTCACAAAATCCACAGTATTGGCATGCCGCTATGGATTCACCATCTGGGTTTGTATAACTTTCAGATAGATTTGCAGATGGCATCATAAAAGGTTTATATCCAAGATTACTCGTTGCTGTTTCAAATTTTTTCAAGATAGGTGTTTTTTTCATTGCAGGTGTTGGGTAATCGGAAGAACGTTGCCCAGCGAAGGGGTTATTAGCATCACCTGACAAACCCGCTGTCTTCTCAAACTGGTCAAAATAGGGTTCAAGTTCATCGTAGGTAATACCCCAGTCTTGAAGCTGGTAATCGGCCGATAGTTTGTTTTTCCCGTATTTTTGATCAGTCATCGATTTGATTTCAAAATCATAAGGTAAAAAACGAAATGTTTGTCCGTTCCAGTGCGTACCCGCCCCGCCGAGCCCTTCCCCAAGAAGAAACGAGCCCATTTGACGCATAGGCAATGCACGCATCTTTCGGTGATTCCGAAATGTTATCGTTTCTCTTGAAAGATCTTGCATCAACTCATAACGAATTGCATACCGATATTCATCATGTACCATCAGGTAATCTGCTGTACTCCGTTCTTTTCCCCGTTCCAATCCAACAACCTTTAATCCTGCTTTTGCACATTCAGCGGCAATAATACCGCCTGTCCAACCTACACCAACCGTCACTACATCCACTTTATCCAACGTCGTAGCCAATAGTTTTCCCCTCCTTTAATGTTCCATACTGCTAATAGATTTTGGTTCTATTTTCATGAATTTTTCACTTTCAATTTCATTTGTATAAGCCATCTGATGCCCCGGAAAATCCTTCATACGCCAACCATCCATATTTATATTTCCGTTATAAATTGGATCTGCATACGCACCCTCAAGCGTGGCTTGTCTGAGTAATTTAAAATAAAATTCTGAGGCAACCCCTTTCATTTCAATTTCATTCTTTTGAAATGCGGTCAATATCTCGTCCATTTGACTGGCTTCAAGCGAGGCAAACCCCGTATCGAACCTCTTATTTGCCTCTTCCTCCATCTTAGTTAGGCCTTGCCTGAAAATTTCTGCACGACTTAACCTACTTTGATACCCTTGCGTAGATTCACCTGCAAAGAACGGTCCTTGCATGTATTCTTTCGCATTGCTACCATAATTTCCGGCCAATTGGTTGTCGATGAAGTACGGAACGCCCAGTCCGATTGCCCCTGGACCAAGATCATCTTCTGGGAAAATTCGTTCGACTGCTTCTGACAATACATTGAACTCGTTCGCATTCGTAAAGAACATTCGACCGCGAAATACTTCGCCGACCTGCTCGCCGCTGCCCGCTTGATTTTTATCGGTTCCTGCAACATTGTCTTTTGTAACATTATGGGTGATTAGACTTCCGATAACCCCCCCACCGACCAGAGCACCTGTAGCAATTCCAGTCGTTTTAAGGAAATCACGTCTTGATAAACCATTATTCTCTTTCGACATCTTTCATTCTCCTTCGCTAAAAGTTTCTCTTATAAATAAAGCATGCCAATTTCTTCCCTTTCTCATACAATAAGGTGGTTATTTCTAATTGAATGTTTAATTGAACTCAGAATGTTTGGTGTATACTTGAGTGAGTATTCAGATTGTAGAGGAGGGGTATGACATGAGAAAATGGATTCTATTATTGTTACTTTTTATCATTGGTGGGTGTTCCGAAGATGTTCCAAAACCAGAAGTGAAAAACGAGCGCCTTACCGAAAAAGTCGCAACAAACCTTCAAGCTCCGTGGTCAATTTCAAAAAGTGGAGATACGTTTTTCATATCAGAAAGGGGCGGTACAATTGTTAAAGTGACAGCCGAGGGAAATCAAATTCGAGAAAATGTCGCATTATCTGAACCTCTTTCAAATACAGCCGAAGCAGGTCTTCTAGGCTTTGTTCTAAAAGAAGATTTCGTAGAATCTAGAGAAGCTTTTGCCTATTACACCTACGACGACGACGGGGCTCCTGTAAATCGGATTGTCAGTCTTCAGTACGACGGCTCTTCATGGCATGAAAATGCTATCCTTCTTGACGGTGTTTCTTCAGGTTCCGTTCATCACGGGGGACGGTTGGCATTTTCTCCAGTTGGCATTCTTTTGGCGACGATTGGAGACGGTGCTCACCCAGAAGCTGCACAAGATTTGAATTCATTGAACGGGAAAATTTTAAGATACGGAGAGGATGCTAAATTCCACATCTTTTCATATGGACATCGTAATCCACAAGGACTTGCATGGGATTCACAAGGCGTATTGTACGCATCTGAACATGGACAGTCTGCAAACGATGAAATTAATATTATTATTGAGGGAAATAATTATGGGTGGCCAATCATTGAAGGTGCAGAAACTGCTGAAGGTATGGAAGCACCTTTGATCACTTCTGGTGCATCGAATACATGGGCACCATCAGGCATAGCTTTCCATAACGACCTTTTATATGTTGCATCGCTTCGTGGACAAGAAATACTTGTCATAGATACAAATAATCGTCAAATTGTAAATTCTATTGAGGGTTATGGACGTATCCGTGATATTTACGTGGAAGGTAATTCATTATATTTCATATCAAATAACACAGATGGCCACGGAGAACCTACAAAAGATGATGATATATTGTATCGGTTAACGATTGATTAAATAGAATTTTCGAGGCGAAAAAAGGCGACCTCAAAGAAAGGCCGCCTTTTCTTATTTATATTTATTTAGATTCTATGGCTCACATAGTTATATTTTTTCACGAATTCCATTTTCAAAACCTAGAATAGGAATTCGATCGTATTTAATTTCAATGTCATGATATAGTACTTCAAGTATGTATTCAGATTTACCATGAGAACGAACCGGCAGTTTGTTTTTAACAAAAGGATTATTTGTTAAAAGCGAAACTATACCAGTCTCGGTATTATAGCCTTCAACGGCAAATCGATGGCCTTTTACCATCGCATATGGAAATATCTCATAAGCATCTTCAATATCATCAACAGATATTTTATGAGTGAGTATACTTTCATTACCTTGTATCTTTATGAATCCATTTTTCAAGTCTTCTGTGTCATTAGACTTCAGATAATACTGGCCTTGATATGAGGAAAGTTCATATTCCTTACTATTTGACAGGGCGAAACGTCCTTTTTTCAACACGATAACCCCTCCAATAATTTTCATATCCTTATTTATAAGTATACATAAAAAGTATAGATAAAGATACACCTATTTAATTTCATTATTCAAATAAATCATTTATCTCACGAGTTTACCTAATCTAAAGAGGGGTATATAGTAACTAGACTACATGAGGTGGCTATTCAATGACTGACAATGGATTTTCTGACAAATTAAAAGGTGCTGGGAATAAAGTCAAAGGTGCAGTAAAAGACGAATTTGGTAAAGCGACAGATAACAAAAAGTTACAAGCTGAGGGTAAATTTGACAAGGTTAAAGGTGAAGTACAAGAAAAAGTCGGAGAAACAAAAGATAAATTTTCTAATCGAGACAAGTAAAAATAACGAAAGAGCGATCTCTCATTGAGAAATCGCTCTTTTTATTATTATTTATAAGTTTTCCGTTTTCATTCGAGGAGTACTTCCATTACTGCTGAGTAATTGTTCACTGGTTTCTTGGCCATCTAGCACTTCACCACTAGCGCTAATGTCTGCGCTACTATCTGCTTTGGTTGAGTTGTCTGCTTTGGTCGCTTCAACAAACAATGCAATTCCGCCATTTTCCACTTCATCTAAGTAATGTTTCGATTCTTGATCTGAATAGCCCATCGAATGAAAAGCATTATAAACTGGATCTTCAATATCTAAAAACGCATTGAAACCCTTTCTCCAATCTTCACCATACGAACCGTTTAGATTCATCTTTGTCTGACCATCAAGCATTGAAATGTTGTCCTGTTCACATGAAAACACGTGGACATCTTCTTCTCCATAACCATTTGCTTTCATTTCCGTCAGTTTATATAGGACCGTATCAATTGAGTGAAATATCCCGATAAATTTCTTATGTGACATTGTCAGATCCTCTCCCCTATAAATAGTATTACTAGTATTTACCCTTCGCATTGCTTTGAAAACATGTAATGCCCTATTAATGTTTAGTCTTGCCCATAAGCGTGAATCATATAAGTAAGGAGGATGACTTGTATGACCAAAAAGAAGCCCTTTACTGAACGAGATCGAAAAGATGCGGAAGGCCCACTCATGGACAATCCCGAACGCATAAAAACAGATAAGGAAAGCATTTACGATATGCACGAGGACATGAAGTTCGTTGACGCGATTCCATTAGAGGATGCAAAAATGGAGTGGCGAGAAGAAGAAGCTTATCTGGATACAAAAAGTAATTCATCCACTGAAGAAATGTCACCTGGCTCCAAAAAAGTCGATAAATAAGCAAAAACTACAACCCCTATTGAACCCTGGGTTGTAGTTTTATATTTGAAGAGAAAAGAATTTTAAAAAATTGAACCTAACTAAAGTTAGCGAAAAAACCCGACGACATTCCTAGAAATAATATTAGAACAAATACTAGAATCGCTAACACTAAGACGATTCCAAATATGATTAAATACGCACGCGCAAAGTTCCGACGCTCACTCGTTGCATCGAAAGCCCATACGAAAAGCATAATAATGTTCACAAATGGGATGGCTAGTAAAATAAATGTAATAATCCAACTTCCTATGGACATTTGCGGTGCAATTTGCTTTGACGAAACACGCTGTTCATTAACCTGCTGGACCGCTTCCAAAATCTACACCCCCAATCTAGTAAAATAACGTTCTTTTCACCATGATAGCGACTAAAGGTTAAGATTAGGTATAGTTTTAAAAATATTAAACGGTTGTTTTGGCTGCGTTCCGTTTGGACATCTTGATCCCAACAAAAGCCAGGACCAAAACGGCGATAACAGTAACAATAATACTCCACCAAAAACCTACTGTATCCATGTTTTTGTTAAAGGTAGACGTTGCGTATTGCGGTAACTTCCATGGTGAAATTGTCCAATACACGCCAATTAGTGAATCTATAATCTGGAAAACCATCGTCGATAATAACGACAGAGTTGCTGCAATACCAGTTGAAAATGAGGCGCTAAATGCTAACACGACTGTGACAACGAAAATAATCCACAGACTATATATGGCCATAAATCCAAAAACCTCACCAGCATTTACATTGTTGAATAGAATCGATATATAATACCATGCAGCTAAAAATCCTAACCAGACGCTTCCGATCACGATCGCGTTAACGACAAGCCATTTACTTAAAAAATAGGCACGAAATGAAATTGGCCGTACATAAAGAAGTGTTGCCGTTCCAGATTTCCGTTCACCTGAAATTGAGCCCATAAAAGCAAGTACAATGACTAAAATTCCAAGTAATTGGTATTGACCCAATAATGACATAAAAATTTCTTCACCGGTGTATTCGGGCCATATAAACTCAGCCCCTTCAGGCATATTGCCAACACTCTTCATGATTTCAGGCAAAAAGTGATTCGTTATTGGTTCTAGGATTCCTAAAATAATAAAAAATAGCGGAATCCATAATATTTTAAAGTTTCTCGTTTGCTCTTTCCATTCTTTTTGCAGCAGGATCAAAAATCCAGTCATGATTGAATCACCGCCACTTCCATAAAAATCTCCTCAAGGCTTGCTGTTTGCCGCTCTACTTTTCGAATTGAGAAACCTTCTTTATGGAGTAACGCGATAACAGTAGGCATTTCAATTTTTTCTGAAACGATATCAATAGCTATCGTTCGACCTGTTACAGTTAACTTCCATGGAATGAGCGCTTTAAAGCGAGTTATATCTTCTACCCTTTCAAATTCAATGAGGATTCGCGGCTTTGCATAGCGTGTGCGCACATCCTCAAGTGACCCTTGTTCAACAAGTGCTCCTTGTCGTAAAAATAATAGTTGGTCTGTCATTTCTTCCGCGTCGTTTAATATATGTGTAGAATATAAAATTGTTGTTTCTGCTTGTAATTCCTTTAATAGATTCATCACTTGCCGACGACCGACCGGATCTAACGCCGAAACAGGTTCGTCGAGTAAAAGGAGTTTCGGTTTATGAACAATGGCCTGTGCGAGACCCAACCTCTGTTTCATCCCCCCCGAAAAAGTACTTGTTTGCTTTTTCATTGCATCACCAAGACCAACAAACTCCAATGTTTTCCTGGCCTCCTGTATCGATTTCCTTGCTTCTACCCCACTCAAACGTGCAGCCATTTCAGTAAACTCTAACGCCGATAGCCACGGAAAAAATTTTGGGTATTGCGGTAGAAATCCAATGATTTCACGAATATCTGATGCTTTATTTTTAAAAGCGATGTTTCCACTTGTTGGTGAAACTAATCCTGCAAGCATCGATAATGTCGTCGTCTTCCCAGCCCCGTTCGGACCAATCAATGCCGTCGAGGTATGTTTTTCTATAGAAAATGATACGTTATCCGTGGCCGTTTCCTGACCGTACGTTTTCGTTAAATTTTTCACTTCGAGTAAAATTGTCAATCGTTTCTCCTCCCGAATACAAAGTAAATGATTGGACCAATGATATTGACAAATATAATGATTAGAATCCACATAACTAATGGACCGTTTGTACGCTTATTCCGAAGCAGGTCAACTAATGCGACAATTACTAAAATTAGTTGAAGAACGAGAATCGGAATGATCAAATTCCATGGAAGATCTACTAATTCTTGCATAAAACCAAATCCTTTCTTGTAATTTTATGAATCATCTAAAATAAAACTATTAATATAAACATATCACATTTGTTCTACTATGTATATAACAAATAACGCATCTTATTTTTATCATTGTTTTTCTCTTTAAAGAATCTATTAGGTCAATTTTTTCGCACATGGTATACTATCATGATGGAAAAGGAGGTTTTTTACTATGAAACATTGGATGTATCCGTTAATGATCATCTTTGCAGCAAGCTCTTACGGAATTCTTTCTACAATTATAAAATTAGCCATTGAAGATGGTTTTACAGCATCTGAAGCCGTCACGAGCCAATACTTCACGGGTTTTGTTCTAGCAGCCCTTATCTATATAGCCGTCAATCGATCGAGACCTAAATTTGGTGGTGGCACGACTTTACTACTTGCTGGACTATTTACCGCGACAACAGGGACTGTATACGGACAAGCTGTCACATATATGCCCGCTTCAATCGCTGTTGTTATGCTCTTTCAATTTACATGGATTGGCATGTTGTTGGATTGCATTGTAAACCGACGATTGCCAAAACGAATTGAAGTCATTTCACTTCTTCTGTTGTTTGCTGGAACCATTTTTGCTGCTGGTGTAATCGGAGCAGATATTAGTGGAATTCCATGGCAAGGTTGGGCGTGGGGTATGGCATCGGCCATCAGCTTTTCACTTTTTGTCTTGATCAATCAAAAACAAGTAGCCGGAATGGATACAGCAACACGTTTACTATTCACATCGTTCTTCGCAGCCATCGCCATTATCTTTTTCCAATCTCCTGAAATTGTTTGGAATGGCATGCTGTTTGGTAGTGGACTATGGATTTACGGGTTAATCTTAGGTGTGTTTGGTATCGTGATTCCCATCTACTTATTCTCAATCGCAGTACCTAAAGTCGGAACGGCGACTGCCTCCATTTTGAGTGCAATGGAACTTCCTGTTGCAGTTACAGTTTCTGTAATCTTACTAGGTGAAACGCTAAGTTTCCTTCAAATTATTGGGATTTTAATCATTCTTTTTGGAATGACATTACCGACGATTATCCAACGACGTAAAACGAGACTTATACAACATAAATAGGAGGAAGTGAAAATGGTCACGATAAGAAAATCAGTGCCTGACGATGCTGAGAAAGTTGTTCCTTTAGTCATCGATGCGATTGGAGATATTGCAGAGCGGATGACCGGGGAATACGAACCTTTAAAAATTGAACAAAGCCTATGTGAATTATTTAGACGCGAGGATAATCAACACTCCTATTTATATACCTATGTTGCTGAAATCGACGGCACTGTCGCAGGAACAATGGTGTTGTATTCAGGAATAATTGCCCCTCAACTTGATGAGAACTTGAGCACATGGCTTAGTGAAAAAAATGCTGAGGTTGTAGAGATTGATCCTGAGTCACTTCCTGATGAATTGTATATTAATACCGTTTGTGTTGATCCAGAATACCGCGGTAAAGGAGTTGGTTCAAAACTACTTATATACGCAGAAGCAATCGCTAAAAAAGCTGGTATTTCAAAAGTATCTTTAAATGTAGAAACAGAAAAAGCCGATGCAATCCGACTATATAAACGAAATGGGTATGAAATTGTCTCACCTTGGACGATTATCGGCGAACCCTTTCATCATATGGTGAAGAATGTATAATAAAAAACCACACAATTGTGTGGTTTTTTATTATACATCCTCTTTATCACTCAATTCCTTCACAAATCCAACAAACCGCTCCATCACTTCATCCAAAAACTCTAGCGTTACTTCGTGTGTAAGTTTTCCATCTTTAAATTTCTTACCAGCAAACCCAATTAGAATTTCGTTGCCCGCGGGAGGTAGTGTGATGGCTTGAATACTCAAGAGAATCTGCCTCAGATGTAATTGTGCTCGAACTGTTCCAAGTCCGCCTTGAGTGACGCCCATCGGTATTACTGGCTTACCTGCTATTGGTTTTTCCATTCTAGATAACCATTCCAAGGCATTTTTTAATACACCTGAAATTGACCAATTGTATTCGGGTGAACTTATAAGTACCGCATCCGCTTTTTCGATCATCTTCTTAAATTGTTCGACTTCCCGAGGCGGTGCAATTTCGTTGTCTTCATTGTAATATGGAAGAATTCCAATTTCCGCAATTTCCAGATCAAAAAGTGTGCTATATCTTTCTTTAATCGTCTTCACTAACTGCATATTATACGAGTCTTTTCTCAGGCTGCCTACCAGTGCTACAATCTTCATAATCAATCTCCTCTTTCACCCTATTTACTAACAGCAGTATGTGCAATAAAACATCCTCATAGTAAAAAGAATATTTAATCCCGAAAACTTTTCAGGCTTTCTGAGGGTATATATAGTAAGAGCAACAAAGTTCCGTTGTTCTGAAAGGAGTGAGTGTCGCATGAACAAAGACGAATGGATTGTAAAAATCAAGGAAGGGGATAAAGAATCATTCCGACGTTTCTATCTCGCTTACTCAGAGTCTGCCATTCGTATTGCCTCCGCCATTACACGCAATCGAGAAATGGCGAAAGATGCTGTACAGGAGACTTTTATACGTGTTTACCGCCAAATCGGTAGCTATAATCCCGAATTACCTTTTGACCCTTGGTTTTATCGAATATTGACGAATGAATGTCTGCGGTTGTTGAAGAAAGAGGCGCCTCTTTCAAAAATAGATCAAGTAGAAAACAATCCGTCATTATCGGAAGAATCCTTTGATCAGCTATCCGATTTATACACCACAATCCAATCGCTTGATGACGCACACCGAATTCCACTCATTTTAAAATATGTAAAAGGATTCAGCGAAAAAGAAATTGCACAAATTCTTTCGTTGAATCAAAACACAGTAAAATCACGGCTGTTTAAAGGTAGGAAACGACTGAAAGAACAGTTGAACCCGACCGGAAAGGAGGATTCGGTATAATGAGTGATTTTGACAAGCGAGTAAAAGATGAACTCCATAAACGAACTGCAGAAGAGTCACACGGGTTGAAGGATGAAATATGGAATGGTCTCGAGAAGGAATTATTTAACGAAGAAAAAGGAGACGTGAGGAATATGAAAAAGAAAGGCCGTATGATTTCAGTAATCGGCGTCATTGCAGCGGGTCTGCTTATCGCATTAAGTTTACAAACCGATACAGGTAGCGCATTTATTAAGAGCGTAAAAGATATGTTTGCACCTGAAAAAGAAATTACGCAAGGGATTGAAGGTCAAGACGAGGAAACCGAGGTCCATTTAAATGAAGGAAAAGATTCCGAGTACATTATCTATGTCGACGAAACGCGCTATAAAATGATAAAAGGCGAAGAATCGGATGTCATTACGACAATCGAACCCCTTCCAGAAAAATATCCGGAAGTGAAAATGGAAATTACACAAGTGACAAATGAAAAACCAGAAGATCTTGTAAAGAAAATCGAAGCCGAATTGAAAGTAGATTTTCCTGAACTACGGGAAATTGAACATGTAACCGAACCAGTCGAAGGTTATTTACTCCACGGCATAAACGGTAGTGAATGGGATTCGAATGTTGTTCATTTATATGTCATCAGTAACGGAAATGAAGGAAGTTATGTGATTAGGGAAGACTACTTCCTCGAGGCAGCGGAAGGTCATGGTGCTAGGTTCCACTATATGTTGGAGAGTTTTGAGATTGTAGAGAATTAGAAATGGAAAGTGCGTAAACCAAAATTGGTTTATGCACTTTTTTGGATTGGAAGCATTGAAAATCAGCGGAAAACTTTTTACCTTTACATTTACTTTTCATGGTAAGATGGTGAAAAATGAGCTTTAGGAGTTGCTGGAATGTTAAAAGAGCGTCTTTATTATATTGATTCATATTGTAAAACTTTTCACACTCGCGTTAGTAAAGAATCACGGGATTCAGAAGGTTATTTTTATGCAGTGTTGGAGAATACCGCATTTTATCCGACTGGCGGAGGTCAGCCGTACGACACGGGAACTTTGAACGGTGTCCAGGTACTAAATGTTGAAGATGTTGATGGTGAAATTCGTCATACTTTAGCAGAAAGTCTCGGAAGCGCGGCTGAAGTAACGGGTATTATTGATTGGGCGCGCCGGTTTGATCATATGCAACAACATGCAGGTCAACATATTCTATCAGCAGCATTTGTCGAACTATACGGATTCCCGACAATAAGCTTCCATTTGGGAAGAGACTTTTTGACGATTGATCTAGATGTGGATGATGTTTCCCCAGAACAGCTACAGGCTGTTGAAAAATTAGCGAATGACATCATTTTGGAAAATCGAATGATTTACACAAAGTGGGTAACTGAAGATGAGCTCGAACAGTATTCTCTTCGCAAGCAATTGGCAGTGACAGATGAAATCCGCCTGGTTATCATCCCCGATTTTGACTATAACGGCTGCGGAGGAACCCACCCAAGTTCAACGGGACAAGTTCTCGGGATAAAAGTTTTATCAACAGAAAAACATCGTGGGAAAATCCGTGTATATTTCGTTTGTGGCGGTCGGATATTACAACAATTGCATCAGAAAAACCATGTACTAGCGGAAACATCTAAATTGTTAAGTGCGCCAGAAGAAGGCTTAATTGACGCTACTCAAAGATTGCTCGACGCAAATCATGCGCTAGTCAAGTCATTGAATGAGAATGAAGAACAGTTATTGACATTCGAGGTTAAGGATTTATTACAATCTGAAAATCAAGGAATTGTGAAGGCCGTGTATTCAGGGCGAACTGTTCAGCAGTTGCAGAAAATGGCTAGATTACTTGTAGCGGAAGCCGAGGATACCGTCGTACTCCTAGTTGCGGAAAATGAAGAACGGTTACAGTTTGTCGCGGCACGCGGCGCTTCGGTGGAAAAGAGTATGAAACAAGTCTCGACTGCAGCACTTCCCCTTATTGACGGGAAAGGCGGCGGGAATGATGCATTCGTACAAGGAGGAGGGCAACGCGGTATGACAGGAACTGAGTTGCTGCAGGTCATGGAAGACTCCCTAAATTAAACACAAACAAATAACGCCCCCCCTTCACTAATCTAACCCGTTCAGTTCACTGGTACAAAACCTAAATTAAACACACAGTTAGAGTCCAAATTCGCATATGAATTGGACTCTTTCATTTTGCCTATATAACAACGTTTATGAATGATACACACCTATTTTGGACAGCCTACTGACAAACTTATTAGCAGACCTACAATTTCTATTGTGAGTCTGCTAATGTAAGGGTTAAAGCCACTGTTAATTTGTATGTCAAAACACATTTTTATAAATAGGAGTGATCACATTGAAATTCATTAAACCAAAGATTCACAAGACACGAAACGCGGATTGGGAGCTTACCGAACGTACATTAAGCATTGTTAAGTATTATTCCGAGTACACAGGGTTCACCGAAGAAGATGTGCTGGAGCAATTCCTTCAAAACATACTTTCCGACAAAGAGTTCACAGAGTGGATTTACAATAAGCGAAATAATAAACGCATTTTAAAGGATTTGGAGTTGAGCCCAAGTGACAAATCACAAGCGATTATTTCGACCTGATGAAAGTAGTATCGATATACTGCGTCCCGTCTCAGATGATGAAATGAAAAAACGTAAAATAGAATATCCGCTACTTATTCCACGGAGATTCGGATTTAATCGGTCAAAGGATGCGTTTAACCCTGTTTCGTTTCGTTGGAAAGGACAAACTTTCAACATTCAATACAACACCTGTGGAAACCCTCTCTGCAAGAATCACGGGCAATCACAGGAACAGTACGTAATCAAAAGTAAACCTAGTCGTTATAAACTAGCTGGTCAGGGTTTTAATAAAAAAGTTGAGTGTAATCCAGATCGCCTAGATCCCGAAGGGATACCTACATTAGGTTGTAGGACAAGTGCCGTCTCTAATTGGTCGCTTACGGAAGAAATTGAAAGACTTATCCGAATCAATACAGTAGTGCCGATAGAGATGGAATACACTTTTCACAGACCTTTTTGTATCGACGATCATCACGACCCATTCAATAACAACAAGTCATTTTATAAAAGAGGGACGAATTCCGCGAAATCACAACGGTATCAATGTAAAGAATGTGAAAAAATTACTAGCGTGAAACCTAACAAATCAAGAAGAACCAACTTCAATCAAAAACGAAATGATATCCTACCGATGTTTGCTAAGTTGCTAATCAATAAAACCCCGATCAGTCGGGCTTGTGAAATCCTAGAAATTGGTCGTGGAACATATTATAAAAAACTCGAATGGTTATACCGCTGTTGTTTAGAGTTTTTAGATACACGGGAAACAAAGATGTTGGAGAGTAAAGAGTTCGACGAACTTTGGATTACGTCAGACAAACTTCACTATGTTCTTAATAATGTATTGAAAAGAGGTCAAGGTAAGAACCGTGGATTGTTGATTGAAGACAAACAGCTGCCTACTTACGTTGCTGCTTCAGCTGATGTAAATTCGAGGTATGTGTTCCGAGCAGATGTATGCTTTGATTGGGATATTACGATTGATCAGATTCAGCAGGATACCCTTAAATACAAAGAAGATCATTTGAATAATTTTTCCCGTAAAAACGAGCGTTTTGGAGAATATGCTGTTTATCCGATAAAGCCGACCGCAAACGACACACAAACAATGGCTGAATATCAAAAAGAACTCAAACAAATGAATAATCGCCGATATTATGTCGACGGTCTTCACGTTGGGGCAACATACACATCAATGGCTCACTTTTGGTTACTAAAGCAAAGCGTTAAGACTCAGAGATGGCGATTCATAACAGATGATGACCTCTCTCTAAGAACTACAATTAGTCGCTTATTTTCGGTTGAAATTAACGAGAAGAAAGCGCATCACTTCTTATGTCTGACGGATAAAGAAATTACTAGAAAAGACGCGAAAATAGTGTTTACAGATGCGATACGATACTTGAAGTTATGGGCTAAGGATGAAAAAGTCGAATACGATAACATCCACCAACTTTCCCTTTGGTATGTTGAGGATCAATTGAAAACGCATAAGTTTCACGAAAGGTTTGTCACGAAGAACGGTGAGATTTATTATAAGCAGGATAAGAATCGATTGGAACACCCCATCCCAACTTCAGATAGAGGAAATAGGTTGTTAGATGTCCTGACAGATGTTTCACATCTAACGAATTATCAATTGGCATCCTTGTTGGTAAAAGTCAATGACAATTCTATAAACGGGTTCTTCCAAACCATTAGACGTAGGCTCTCAATACTTGAAAGACCACTTGTGACAGCCCGTGGCGATGGTAAAAGCTATATTTATTCGAACTTCAATCCGAAATATTCCCAGATGGCGATTACAATCCTACGGACGTATTATAATTTTTGCATCCCATACAAATCACCTGGTAATCGCGAGACTCCAGCACAAAGACTTGGTATCGCTAAACGGGTGTATACGTGGGAGGATATTATTTATAAACGTTAAAATAAAAAATGGATTCAAATTAATGAGTCCATTTTTGCTTTCATAATATTTAATACCCCACATATGCGCACATAATTAAGTCGGTTTATTTAGGTATTAGTCTGATGTCGTAGTATTAAAAAAGAGCGAAAACTGTATTAGTTTCTGGCTCTTCTTTTTGTTTTAATTTACATTTCAACTCAAAAACTACACTTGTATTATGCAGATTTCTCCATCTTCTTCGTTAACTTGGTTGCCCCAAAAATAATTAAGACAATAAATGCTCCAGGTACCATAAACGCTAATAAACCACTAATCTCTTTTGAATCGCCAAAAACTGCAGTAAGACCATCCGCAATTATATTAGCAGGTGTCGCAATTCCTAACCACAAAGATACACCAGAGGCGATAAACGTTGCCAAAACGACTCCAAGAATCATATTCACATAATGTTTCTTCTTCATTGGCTCCCACTCCTTCCTGATATCATTATAGCTGACTTATTAAATTATTCAAACATTCATTTGATTTCAATGATCTTCCTTAAAAACAGTCTTCTAATGTTCTTCTTCATTATTGACGGTAAACCTTTTACTTTCTGATAATAAAATATCTTGTTATTCCCAAGTTGAACTTCTAGCACCTGCACTTTCCATAACTATAACGAATATTAATGACTTTAATGTATGATGACGATTTACAAACCCTATAAATAAAAGGAAAAAGCACCGCCAAAGGCAGTGCGAATTGATGCTCTAATATGATGTTATTTCAATCATTATTTAACGTTTTGTACCAGTGAACTGAACGGGTTATTCACTAATCGGGGGAGCGTTATTTAGCTTAGCTTTTTTACTACCTGGTCAAGTTCTTCTACACCGCCGTAAAAACACAGCTTTCCTTCTTCCATGTAGAGGATACTATTGTCTTCGGATTGATCAATTTCTTCAAGCAAATGCGTACTAATGATGACGATGCTATGAAAGGAAAGTCGCTGGATCACACGTTTAAAAAACAGCTTTTCCTTCGTGTCTAGACCCTCAAAAGGTTCATCCAAAATACAAATACGGGGTTGGTTAAGAAGCGCTTGAATCAACCCCACTTTTTGTAGTTGCCCGCCTGAAAGGTTTCGAAGTTTTTTTCGTTTGAGCTTCAATAAGTTAGCATCATTTAACCAAGCATTTAATAAGGTTTTAACCTGTGAATGAGGAATCCCTTTATGGAAAGCCATATAAGTTAAATATCTTTCAACCGTCATTTCAGCATGACCTGTAAAATGTTGGGGCATAAAACCGATGACTTTTCTTACTTCCTCGATCGTTAACGGCAAGCGATGCGTTCCAACTTTTTCATCACGTATTAATTTTGTATAATTTATCGTTCCTTGATTGGGTGAGGTGGCGGTCGCAATCAGTTTTAAAAGTGTACTTTTTCCCGCCCCATTTTTTCCGACAACATACGTAATTCCCGCTTTAAATGAACAAGTGATTTCATTTAAAACGTTGACATTCTCTATTGTGAATCCTACATTCGTAAGTGCAATTCTCATGTCAATTTCCTCTGGCGGTTTTTCAACAGAACACTGGAAAGTAAAAGGACTGAAATTCCGATTACAACAATATTCGTAAGTACGAAATAATCATGACCCGGCAACTGAAATAACGCCGTGAACTTTAATTGCTTCTCCAAAAGAACTTGAACAAACCAAACGAACAGTGCAAGGAGTATGCCGATTCTTTGGCCGAACCACATAGTCGCGACAAACCCAACAACCCCGAAAAATAGAATCGGCGTAAATGAACTCAATAAATACAAAGCCGAGCTTATACTTCCAAGTATGATAAAACTAAGTGGCAATGTAATCGCCAATTGCATGGCCATTACAATCATAAATCGTGTAAACATCTGTTGTACCAAAGGATAATAACTTAACGTTTCAATGATTTCATTGCCTTCATTTTTTGACCGGAATGCATAACCCATTCCCGAAATGATGATCAATGTAATCCACTTAATCCACATAAGGAAATCTGCTCCCGCATCCCCGCCATTTTGGTTAATTGTAATCGTCAAAATAAGTAGTACAATGCCTGTAAGAAGCCAGCTACGTCCGCCGTGAAAATTCCATTGGGATAAAAACAAACTGGCCACTCTTGATGAAATCGATTGCGTTTCTTGTTGTGCCTCTAGCGCAGCCCGTATATCAGCTGGCTTACCTGCATCTGCTTCTTTTATTTTTTGAATTAAATTCAGCGTTTGCTCTCTCGAAGGTTCTGGGGCGGTAAAACGTTTAAAACTATTTTCCCACTCTTTTTCTAAACGTGATAATTCATGATCTTCATTCATTAACGCCCGCCCCTTTCTGCTCATCTTCTAGTAAAATTTTCTCGAGCTGTTTTAAACCTCTTGAAATCCAAGTTTTCACCGTACCAAGAGGGATTTCCAACGCTAACGCAATTTCCGCGTACTGCAAATCTTGGTAAAACCGTAAATACAGAACCATTCGATAATCAGGCGGCAATTGTTCCATGGACTCAATCATCCATTGACGTTCAAGCTGACGATCAATAATATGATGAACCTTCACGCGCCCTTCCACAATTCTATCCGTAGAATACTCATTTTTCGTAGAAGCCTTACGCCAATAATCCCGACAACAATTCGTCGCGATTTTATACATCCACGGTTTAAAGGAATCAGGAATATAACCTTTTTGCCCCTGTTGATATATCTTCATAAACGTGTCTTGAACAATGTCTTCAGCTAACTTTTCATCCTTCAGCAATCGGTACACATAGCCATACAGAGGTTTATGATACCGGAAAACAAGCGTGTCTAATGCCGAGTCATTCCCGAATGACAGCTGGCGCATATAATCTTCATCTTGCATTCCTATCCCTCCATATTCTTATGCCGTTTTCCGATTAAACCCTAGCATTGCGATTCCTGTTAATAAAACGCCAATTCCCATATAAAATAATCGATTGTAAAGAATCCAATGATTTTCATTCGAAAAAAATCCAGTCTCACCCTTCACAAACGTATACACACTGCCATAATTAAGTAAAATCACATTTAAATCCCCTAAAAACAGACCGCCAAATTCATAGATCATCCAAAATAGAATTCCCGCCAATACACCACCAACTGAATGATTGGCGATAACTGTCCCCGCAACAACAAATCCAGCAATTGCGATATAGATTGGGATTGTAAAAGCTAAACCTTGCCAAACAAAAATTCCCGCGGAGGGTGTCAAACTTAATGTTACGACACTTAACAAACCGATAAAAATAACCGTTGAAAATAGGAGCCTTTCCAAAAGAAACTTCCACCTAGCAATTGGATAGGTAATTACCTGCATATGAAATTTCGAATCAAAATCAATCGACAAGCACCACTGTAAAATGATCACGAACCAAATCGGTGCCGCCTCTTCATAAACAATACTCAATAAGTCTTCAACTGTATAGGGCCCTTGGTTATAAATCACAAGCGCTGTAATTGGAATAAGCAACATAACGCAAATTGAATATACCGATGTAAACCAAAGCTTCAAAATCAGACGAATTCGAATTAAAAACCCGCTCATAGGCTTTTTTCTCCTTCATACAATTTTAAAATTCTTTCCAATTCAAAGTCCGCACCCTTTTCCAATTGACTATGATGTATAAAGAGAAATTTAACGATATCTTTAAATTCTTCTTCCCCTTTTCCTTCATATTCACCCAACACATCTAAAAGTCTTGTTTCCTCTGGCTTCCATTTAGATATATACCAGTCCTTAAAACCAGATTTCTTCTGATAATTATTTTCAATTAACCATTCCATCGCTATTCTAATTAAATCAAAACTGCTAGCTTCCGACGTCGGGTATTCCTTTGTAAGAAGCTCAATTATTTCATAAGCTAACACCGAATCTCCTGTATTCCCAATTGAATCCATATCCCCAAGTTTAACAGTACCCCATACAAGAAATTCCTTGCTATGTGCATATCGTGTAAGGTAATAATGCTCATCATTCAAGATATAAATGATTGAAGGAATCATCGGAACTTCCAACCACTCCTCTACAAAATCCCACCCTTGCTGAAGCTTCTTAACCCTTTCTATCGCAGCATCTTGAACTTCCGGATGACTAACTACCCTAATTCCATCCACAGCCGTTTCTGTTAAATTCCCACCAACTAACGACAATCCATATCGAGATGTTCCTTGATAAACACCAGCTTCAACCTCTGGAATTGTCAAAGTTAGTGGTATTTCTTTATTTTCATTTGAAATGTTTACTCTAAACTCCGTCGGAAAATCTTCTACAAGACCACCATTCCTTTGTTCAAACTGAAAGTAATTGTTAGTATTCTCTCGTGCGACAATCAATTGACGTTCCCCAATCAATGGATACCAACCTGCATCTTTCGGAAGATACACTCTATTTTCCCCAATGAAAGATTGTTCTATATAGCCTTCATTACGATATTGAAGAATATTGCCTTCATACTTCAAATCTATGTTCACAACTTCTCCTGGCTTAATCATCTCTTCAAAATGAATCGTAACGAAATCCTTATCACGTGTACATGTAATCATGGAATCACTCGTACATTCTGTTACTTGAAGCCCGTGATACAAGGTCAACTTAACTATTTTAGTGGGGGCGTCCCCTTTATGCTTAACAGCCAACTTACTTATCGCTTCAATTTGGTTATCTGACTTGAGTTGAATAGCCAAGTCTGTGCGCTCCATAGCAAAACCATATTTTGTATGATCAAGATAGGTATCATAATAGGAATTCTCCCACTCATAATAATCCTCCAATTGACCTGACCCTTCATACCCTTTCACGTATAGCTCGGCAGTCGTTATAAACTGTTCCAACGCTTCGTTATATTGCATATAACGAATACCACCAAATAAGAGCGTCGGTATCATCAGGATGGCCATGAAAATAGGAATCATTTTCTTCTCTCTTTGGATTCTACGGTTAGTACGAAATAATAGTAACGCCACAAGAAGTACAATAATCCCTACTAAAAAAACTACCAATTGGTGCAAAATCGTACTCCCAATCACCCGATCAATTCCCCATATTCCTTCATGAGGCGACTCGATGAACATATAGTCGAATGGTGTCAATAAGTGAAACCTTGGATTATCAAACGAATAAGCAACACCCACATAATCAAACGATAATCCCAGAGATAATACCAAGATAGCTGGAACTAGAATATAAGCAAACATGTTTTTCAATAAGATTCCAAATAAAAAACCTAACGAAACCAATAAAAAGAAAGCACCCTCCATTTGAACAAATACATAGAAGAGATTTTTAACGACATCACCAAAACCCATCTTTCCACTCACAAACCAACCGGCTTGAATAAGTAATGTGATGAAAGTGATGGAAAGGCCATACAATTGCGTAACCAACCATTTCCCTAAAATCCATTCAACATTTTTCACCCGGTAAGTTGCGACTAAATGTTCAAATTCACTTTCTCGGTCTTTTCTCGCCATATAAACAGCTAGTAGGCCTACGATTAATAAGTTCAGCATTATCATCCACGTAAATCCACTATAAAATGTGGCAGCCCGCTCCCTAAAATGCAACGCTTGAATTTCGTAGAAAATCACTATGTATCCCCAAGCCAATAAATTTACAATCAAGGGCAGGGAGATAAATTTATTGCGAACTAATAGCAATAATTCAGTTCGAAAAACGATTTTTAATACGCTCATTTCATCACCCCGTTGATAACCGCCATATACCCATCTTCAATCGTAGGTTCCACAGCTATGGCATGCTCATTTGGCGAGGTATCTGCAATTATCCTAAATACGACATTATCCTTCTCCTGTCGACTCGAAATAATGGCGTACTCTTGTTCTACACTATCGTATTCGGAATAAGGCACGGATAACTCCCAAACATAGTTGACAGCTTCGGTGGCAAGAGATTCGGTCGTCCCTTGAAAAAGCACTTCCCCATTATTCAATACCGCGACTTTTTCACAGCTCGATTCAATATCGCTAATAATATGCGTAGATAAAATTATCGTATGGTTTTTACTCAACTTTTCGATGACATTACGAAATCGAATACGTTCTGATGGATCGAGGCCAGCTGTTGGTTCGTCGAGAATGATTAATTTCGGATTGCCTAACAATGCCTGTGCAATGCCGAGACGTCTTTTCATCCCGCCCGAGTAGCTTTTGATTTTCTTATTCGCTTGCGGTTGAAGATTCACCTCGACTAATAGCCGTTCAACTTGCTCGGTTCTCTCTTTCTTATCAATAACACCTTTCATTGAACCAACATAATGTAAAAACTCCCTACCCGTAAATTGGCCTGGTGCGTGGAAATATTGCGGTAAATAACCAAGCAATTCTCGAACTTTATCTCCTTCTTTTAAAAGGTTTTTCTCATAAATTGTTACGCTTCCATCCTCCCAAGGAAGAATTGTACTTAGTACTTTCATGAGTGTGGTCTTTCCTGCACCATTCGGCCCCAGTAAACCAAATAATCCTGTATCAATATCAAGATGAACATCTTTTAATACTTGCGCTTTACGGTAAGATTTATTTAATCCTTCTATTTTTATTGTAGGCATAGAACTCTCTCCCCCAAATACATTTCTAGTGCTTACACGGATAGGTGCCTAGGAAAGTTTCACCTGAATTAAAAACGCTCCTTCCAGCATTCGGAAGGAACGTTTCTATATCATTTAGTTAATAAGCTCTTGCAAACCAAACAGTATGTTTCGACTCGTTTCCACAGTTAATGCAGATCGATTTCTCCACCGGTGGATTGAAAGGTATATTACGTGTTGTAAATTTCGTTTCTTCTTTTACTTGTTCTTCACAAGCATCTTCCCCGCACCAACCAGCAAGAACCCATCCAGGTATTTCTTCTTTTTCTGCGGACTCCGCAATGTGTTTCGACAGTTGCTCAATGGAATCGACATGCATATGGGAATGGTTTTCACGGAATGCCCGCGCCTTTTCAAGTAAGCGAGTTTGCATCGTCACCAATTCTTTTTCAATACGCGTAACTAGTGCAGTAAGCTCTATTGCTTCTTTCTCATCTTCATCACGTGCTTTCACCAGCGCTTGATTCTTCTCCAAATCACGCGGTCCTAATTCGACTCGAACTGGAACACCTTTTAACTCCCACTCATTAAATTTGTAACCGGGTGATTGATCAGAATCATCTAATCGAACGCGAATACCGCGTTCTTTTAATTGGGCAAAAACCTCATCTAGCTTTTCCATAATCTCAGGGTTTTTCTTCCAAGGTCCTACTGGTATTAAAACCACTTGTGTCGGCGCAATCCGCGGCGGCAATACAAGACCTTGTTCGTCACCATGTGTCATAATAACCGAACCGATTAGGCGGGTAGACGTTCCCCAAGAAGTTGTATGAACGAATTCATGCTTATTCTCTTTTGTTAAGTATTTTATATCGAAGGCATTCGCAAATTTCGTACCTAAGTAATGAGATGTACCCGCTTGAACTGCTTTCCCGTCCTTCATCATCGCTTCAATCGAATATGTATCAACCGCACCCGCAAAGCGTTCGGAAGGCGTTTTTTGTCCGTCGTATACCGGTATTGCCAGGAGTTCCTCCACCACTTCTTTATATATGTTCAGCATTTGCATCGTTTCCACGCGAGCTTCTTCTTCATCCACATGCGCAGTATGTCCTTCTTGCCATAGGAACTCAGAGGTACGAATGAAAGGAAGTGTTTTCTTTTCCCAACGGAAGACGTTTGCCCATTGGTTAATTAAAACAGGTAAATCGCGATAGCTTTTTATCCAATCTGAATAGAGGTGCCCAACCATCGTTTCAGATGTTGGTCGAAGTGCCAGACGTTCCTCTAATTTTTCGCCGGCAGCTTCAGTAACCCAAGGTAGCTCAGGTGAAAACCCTTCGATATGATCTTTTTCTTTTTCAAAAAACGACTCCGGTATTAACATTGGAAAATAGGCATTACGATGTCCCGTTTCTTTAAAACGTCGGTCCATTTCAGCCTGAATATGTTCCCAAATCTCATATCCGTCTGGTTTAAAAGCAATGCAACCACGAACTGGTGTGTAGTCCATTAAATCCGCCTTTTGAATTGTATCGATATACCATTTCGAAAAATCCTTTTTCTGTAAACTCATGCTTTAAACTCCCCTTTCTTAATAAAAAAAAGCACAAAGCGTCCTTATAAAAGGACGTCTTTGTACTGGATAGACGTGGTACCACCTTAGTTTAGCTTTACATTAAAGCTCTCTAAACGTTTGGTAACGAAAACGACTCGGTTATGTTGGCATAACATCTCAGCGGTAGGTTTCAATAAGAAGCGGTGATATAGCTCTCATCTTTCGCTATACTTTCTGTTTCACATAGCTTATTTACTTGGCCACTTCAAAGAGTTCTTACAATTATAACAATTAACGCGCAGAATTACTAATTAGAAGTCAGAAGTGGCGGCGGAATAACCCATCCCTTGTCCTTATTCATTCGTAGTAATTTTGCACCGAACATGATTTTTTCCTTCAAATACTTAGCGAACATCGCAGCGATATCTTCTCTTAGACACTGCCCCATCACTTCACTAATGGATACCATTCCTTGCCCGACATTAATCGACATGGCGGCACTAATTTCAGGATCCATAAATCTTGCTCCAGCAGGGATGTCTTCTGCATTCGCTTTTCCTCGACCTGGTAACGATGGTGGAGGTGTAATTCCGTTCTCTTGCAAAAGACCTTCAAGCTCTTTTACTTCAGCTTTCATCATTCTAATTGCCTCATCTAGGAGCTTTTTTAAATCTTCATCTGCCGCGTGATTCGTAAACGCTTCATAAGCACTGATCAAGCCATTATTTGCACCGACAAATGCCCATACACCAATTACTTCACCGTAATGCATTGGTTCTTTTTTGGGATTTCCATCCATAACGCCCATAAATAACATTCCTCCTGGTAATATTTTTCATAGTTCTACCACCAAGAGTATGGCCTTTTTAATCGTTAATTATGCAGAAAAACTAATAACTGTTTGTCATAAAGCTGGAGAGGAAATAAATTATTTTAACCCTTCAAATAACAACACTCTTGCAGGCGATCCATCAGTTCCTACTAATTTTAAAGGCGCTGCAACCATAAAGTATTCCCCTTGCTCAACTTCTTTTAAGCGTAGTCCTTCAATGATAATGATTTTTTCTGCAAATAATGTTTTATGTGTAGGATGTCCTTCTTGACTGCGTTCAATTCCAAGTGTGTCTATTCCAACACCCCGAATCCCTAACTCTGCAAGATATTCTGCCCCGTCATGTTTAAGGTAAATAAAATCGAAATTAAATATATCTTCATATGAGTTTTTTGTTTTTAAAATGACAAAGTCACCTTTTTGAATGTCAAATTGCTCTAAATCCTTTTTCGAAATCCCGTCTTCTACTTCCGTCAAATCAAACACTTTACTTTGTCCTACGAGATCTTCCATCGGGACTGATTCGAACGTATCACCGTCTACAACCATATGGCGAGGTGCATCAATATGTGTTCCAGAGTGCACATCTAACTCCACTCTAGTTTCGGTCACGTAACCATTCGTGACTGGATTCAAAGTCGGTTGTTTTTCTGGTTTATTTTTATAAACTGTCATTCCTTCGAATACTGCGCCTGTTACATCATACATTTTCATACTATCCATCCATTCATTCATTATTTTTATATCTAGTTAATTACTATGGTCGCATGTTTTTTATACGATTGTCTAGCATAATTACCTAAGCTGAACTATAATTGTATGAAAAATATAAAAAGCACCGTTAATGTACGGCGTTATTATCTAAAAAATAGTTATCATTTCTTTTTCATTATACCAGACAATAGTATACTAAAAACGAGTCCAATTATTATCGAATATATAATAAAATATAGCGCGTAAAAAATAGGAGCGAATGAATATGGAAAACGAAAGCCTATTAGACGAATTGAATTTAAATAATTCACTAATGGATAGACAAGAAAAACGAATCGTGGAAAGCCTGACTTTTGTTTTATTTGGTGCAACAGGAGACTTAGCGCAACGCAAATTATTTCCTGCTTTATATAATTTATTTCTTGAAGGAAAAATACCAGAATCATTTTCCATAATCGGCTTAGGAAGAACGGATTGGTCCAGTGAGTTATTCCAATCCAAAGTAGAAGAGTCTCTCAGAGCCCATTCAAGACGTGCTGTTCAACCAGCTGGCTTGCAAGATTTCCTTTCCTATTTTCGCTACTGTGCATTTGATGCAACAGACAAAAATTCCTATCGACTTTTACACGAACTTATTGAAAACAGAGAAGCCGAGCTAGGCATACCTGGGAACCGACTTTTCTATCTATCCGTTGCACCACAATTAGTCGAGGTCATTACGTCAAACCTGAACAAAAACGGGATTAACCGAACCAAAGGATGGAGACGACTCATTGTTGAAAAGCCATTTGGCAGTGATTTAAAGTCAGCTCAGCAATTGAATAAGCGACTAAGTGAAGCCTTTAACGAAGTAGAAATTTATAGAATCGACCATTATCTTGGCAAACCCATGGTCCAAAACCTGGAGTCTTTGGTCTATGCAAATCCAGCATTAGGCTCATTATTAGATCTTAAACAAATCGCCAATGTACAAATCACAGCAAGTGAAACAGTCGGCGTTGAAACCCGTGCTGCCTATTACGATAAAGCTGGTGCCATTCGTGATATGGTTCAAAACCATTTACTCCAACTAGTGATGATGACTGCACTACATCTCCCAGAGAAATTAACACCAAAAGAAGTAGGGCTTAAGAAAATAGAGGTCATTGAAGCACTTCGACCCCTTTCAAAAGAAGAGGCACACCGAGATATTGTGCGCGGTCAATATGAAGCTGGAGAAGTTTTAAATGTACCCGTTGATAGCTACCAAGATGAACCTGGCGTTGAGATTGGATCGAATATCGACACCTATTTCGCTGCTCGCTTGTATATTGACAATCCTTCTTGGACAGGAATCCCTTTTTATATTCGTACGGGGAAACGGTTGAACAAGAAATCTACGCGCATTGTCATCGAGTTTAAAAATAAAGCAAAAAAAATAGATTCACTTCAAGCTGAAGGCATTATTCCAAACTTATTGATACTGGACATCAATCCAAACGAAGGTGTGTCTTTAAGGCTCAATATAAAGGACCCTTCAAGTGATCGTTTCGATCCTGCATGTATTAACTTTACAACCAATTCGGACAATCAATCCGAAGCTTATGAACTTCTGCTATTTGATGCAATGCTTGGGAATGCAACATTCTTTGCACATTGGAAAGAAGTTGAATTGTCGTGGAAATGGATTCAGCCACTGCTTGAAGCATTTGAAGCGGATCTGCTACCTTTACATCCTTATACTTCGGGCTCAACTGGTCCAGACGCAGCAAACCAACTACTCAAAACTGATGGGTTTAATTGGTGGTAAGCAACAATTAGATGAAAAGAGCTAGGATTTCCTAGCTCTTTTTTGAATTCATGACTATACTTCTTTCGTCTCAAGGGCATATAAAAAATCAATCAGTTCCTGAAAAGTATTTTCAGCTTGTGGGGTATTCATAATAAATTGGTATTCATGGCCGAGAGTTGCCTCATCTGTTGAATAGAAAACATCTTTTACAAATATATTATTTTCTTTTAATCTCTTTACTAGCTCTATTCCTTGATCTTCAAAAGATCCTGTATTCCCATCTGTCACAAACACGGGTGGGAATTCTTTAGATATATACTCAATAATCGACGCTTCTTTTGCCGAATCGGAATCCAACCAGTTTCGATCACCAATATATGCCCAGCCAATTCTACGGAATAAGAAACTAATAAGGGCATTATCACTAATCTCACCGAAACGAGTGACATCATAAGGACCACAAAACAATAACGCACCCTTGATTGTTTCAGACGGAACGACCGCTTTTAACTGGACCAGATCTGCATAGCTTGGTTCAACTTGAATATTTATATACTGGCTAACAATTTGAGCACCAGCAGAATCGCCTGCAAAGTAAACGCGATTCATATCCATTCCATACCTTTGAGATTCCTTCGTTATAAATGCATAAGCCTCATTTACTTGATGTAATGGGTTTGGATATTTAGCACTTGGTGCAAGTTCATAATTCATATTCACGACGATGTATCCTTCATTTGCTATTTGCACAGCGTATTCAGTAATATCCGCTTTATCGCCCCCCAAAAATGCGCCGCCATGTACCCAAAAAATAACGGGAAGTAAGCCATCGAATTTTTCGGGTGTAATAATATCTAGATACCCCCCTTTGTATACCGACTCATAAGATAAGTCATTATAGGACTTTGTCTTTTTTTCAATTTCGGTATAGTTTTTAGGTGCGACAGCTAAGCCGCCTTCAAACAACTTATTAATTAATTTCGCAGTTGGTTTTGGCGACACAACAAATAACCCGATAATTATGAAGACAATTGAAAACATTGAGATTGATAGTGTTAGGAATACTCTTTTCATGCTATCCCCCCTTAACTTGGTGAATTATTATTTATCCCGCATTAACGGGCAGTAAGACGCCCACCTCAAGACTTGAGTTAAACGATAGGGATAGGTGGAAGTCAACTGCCCGTAAAAGCCCGATTGGTTCAACTAACAATCAGTTAGGAAGAATTGAACTGCATTCTTCTTTCGGGGATGAGGAAAACCCCCACTAATTGAAGTTTCACTTTATTATACAGCGACTTGAAAGATATAGCAGTACAATAATAATGCTTGGGTATTTGATTGGAAGAAAAGACATTTAGTTGCCAATACTAAGAGAGTATGGAACGATATAGGTAACTTCTTAATCTATTGCTTTTATATATAAGAAAGTTAATAAAAATGGAGGGACTAATTTTATGAGTGAGTTGCCAAATTGCCCAAAATGTAATTCAGAATATACGTATGAGGATGGGAATCTTTTTGTTTGCCCAGAGTGTGCACATGAATGGACGTTAGAATCAGAAGCTGAAGAGATCGAAGAACAAAAAGTTTACAAAGATGCGCATGGAAATATTTTAAACGACGGCGATTCTGTCACTGTCATCAAAGACCTGAAAGTTAAAGGGAGTTCATCTGTCGTAAAAAAAGGGACAAAAGTAAAAGACATTCAACTAGTTGACGAAGATCATGATATTAATTGTAAAATTGATGGTATTGGTGCAATGCAGTTGAAAACTGAATTTGTGAAAAAACTATAACAAAAAATGAGTCATGCGGATATTAATTATCAGCATGACTCATTTATCTATTATCCCCAAATTTCTTTAGTTATGTCTACAATCAATTTCAACTTTCCCATTGCTCTTCTTCTGTTAATATATTGCCATGGTGTGTCGAAGCAAATCCGCACTGCGGGCTTAGGCATAGCTGTTCAAGTAATGTTGCACAGCAAAACAAGACGTAAAAAAAATTTATTTATATTTTACAAAGTTTCACTTCATTTTTGGAACGTTTCATCTTATAATGACATTACATTAAAAAGAATTCACACCTTATGAGACAATACAATAATGTATTGATGTAGTTAGGATTGAGCCCACTCTCTCCTCTTGGATTTTCAATCTGGAGGTTCGATAGTTTTTTGGGAAAAGCTTTAAAAATATTAAACATAAAAAGGGGTCCTGTGATGAAAAATATTGAGCTTGTTAATGACATTGTTACAATTAGATCCATGCAACTTACTGATATCGATGCCATTTTCGAAGCAGGTAATTATAGTGAAATATGGACACATTTGGTGGTTACGATACAAAGCCGTGAAGATGCTGCAAGGTTCGTCGAACAATCTTTGTTGAATCAAGAATTAGGTAAGGAATATCCATTTGTCATTATTGATAATAAGACAAATCGAGTTATTGGGAGCACAAAATTCATAAATCCCGATCCCTATCATAATCGCATTGAAATAGGTTTTTCATGGTTATCTCCCGCATATTGGAGAAGCCCAATCAATTCCAATTGCAAGTATTTGTTAATGCAATATTGTTTCGAAGAGCTGAATCTAAACCGCATACAAATCCAAGCGGATGAAAGAAATGAACGCTCAAGAAATGCAATTGCTCGGATTGGTGCCACACAAGAAGGTATTTTACGTGATCATATGGTACGTAAAGACGGCACACCTCGAAACACTGTAATCTTTAGCGTTATTCGTCCAGAATGGCCAATGGTTAAATTGCACATTGAGCAACTATTAAATAACCAAATGCAACCCATGAAAATAACTTAATTTCACTAAAAAATCCTGTATATTCACTGGCAGGATTTTTTTTATTTGTTTTCATTCTTCTTTGGGTATCCATCCTACTTCACCACTAACCTTCTTAACAAGACTATAGCCTTCACAGTCATCGTCAACCATCCAAACGCGATCACCAGTATGTACAGAAAGAAATGTCGTACTGAGGTCACCTTTAGAATATACCTCTTCGACATTACCTATTAAATATTCGTTCTTTATCCATTGTTGGATACCGAGTTTACGATTTTCACAAAGCGTAAAGTATTCATCTTCCTTGATTATTTTCATCTCATAATTCGGATAGGTTACGGTACCTATTCTTTCAGATGAATCTATATGGTCTTTTTGAACACGCATTTCTTCTGTTAGCTCATCAACGTATGCAAATGAATACGTCCCATTTTCAATCATCAATGCATTTAGTTGTCCGTCTTTTTTGATTTGATTTCCACCGTCTAGTGCAATAATTTTTTTATCCAAATCAATCAATGGGTTGTTCGAGCTAATCTGCTGCGCTCGGTAGTTTACAACTGGCCAATGCCCAACAATAACTAGTTTGTCAGCCTGGTGACCTTGTTCGTAAAATGCTGGTGCATATAAAGCAGTTTTTTCTTCCGTCTGTTTCCAGTCTTTTATGTCTTCAATTCCTGCATGGATGACGATAAATTCTTCTGTCTCGTAAGCAATTGGAAGCGAATCAAGCCACTCTAGTTCTTCATGAAAATGCTGGCGATAAAAACGGGCTAATTGTGATAAATCCGGGAAATCTTCAAGGGTTTTATCATATTTTGCTAGCATTTCATTTAAAATAGAATTCTTCTGCCTATCCATATACGAGATGATTCCTTCATTGCCATTATAAACATAGCGATGCACCACATCACAGTTTCCCTTTGTTATGTAAACCTTATCCGATTGATTGTAGATTTCTCGCACATAGTCGATGACTGCGAGACTTTCAGGGCCTTTCTCACAGAGATCGCCGTTGATAAATAAATAATCATCCTTCGTGTAATTCACTTTGCGTAATAGACTTTTAAAAAGCGCTAAGTTTGCATGTATATCAGAAATAATAATTGATCGTTTTGATTTATCTACTTCAACTTTCCGTACCTCAATCATTCAAACAACTCCATAATGTAGATTCTTTAATGATTCATAGATTTCTTGATAGCCGGTTGAATCATTATTACTTCTGTTTCTAAATCAATCGGCTGAAAGGTTGAGTCGATACATTCTTCCCAGTATTCTAAATGCTTTCGATCAATCCAATGCTCTGATTCCTCAACTTCTAGTCCACCTTTTCCTTGCACAGAGTACCAGTACAAATACTCATCCTTATTCAAAGTCTCTCTAAATATTGTTTCCACATACATTTTTTCATCTACCAACGTCAGCAATACTTCGTCCATATGTTCATTCAAAAAACTCATCCAACCATCAACCTGTTTGGATTTCCCTCGTTTTACTTTAAACCTGGTTAGTTCTACATTCATTTTTCTTCCGCCTTCCATTTAAGTATTTTCATTATATCAGTTATGGATTTTTTGTTTAGCATGTTTTTGGGTTATCCTGATTCTTTACTATTTTCTGTTTCATCTATTGACAAACATAGCCCCTCATATGTTATGATTAAATTGTACGAAGAAACGAACACCGTACGCTTACCGTACAAATCAGAGAATGAAACGCTATATAAGTATTTTTTTAGATGGTAATGATAGCGTTTACATTCACACTTATTAAAACTACTGTCGCAAAGGCCAGGGATATACAAATTATAAGGGGGAAATTAAAATGACAAAAGCAGTTGAAACAAATCCACGTATTTTGAACGCATATGAAGGTTTCGTAAAACACATGAAGAACTTTTTGGATGAACAACAATTTAACCACGAAGAATACACGAACTTCGTAAAATGGGCAGATCGACTAGGTAGAAGCGGTGAAATTCCATTATTCCTAGATGTTTTTGTTGAGACTTATGTGTTAGAAGCAAAATATAAAAACTCGCCAGGTACTGAACCTTCGCTTCTCGGACCCTATTACGAGGAAGATTCACCACTTCTCGAAGGGTCAAAAGTTCTTATTCCACAAAGACCTGATGAGCCGGGAGACAAGTTAAAGTTTTTTGGAAATGTCAGTTCTGTCAATGGACCAATTGGAAAAACGAAAGTCGAGTGGTGGCAGGATGATGCAGATGGCTTGTATTCAAACTATGATTCTACTGCACCAGACTTCAACTTAAGAGGTCAATTCTACACGGATGAAAACGGTGATTTTGAAGTCGATGCAATTGTTCCGATCCCTTACCAAATCCCGACAACTGGCCCTACTGGAGAATTTACATTCGCGGCTGGTTATCATGCCTATCGTCCAGCACATATCCACATCAAGTTCGAACACGAAGGACATGAAACATTAATCACACAAGTATTTTTCGAAGGTGACGAATGGTTAGAAACAGATGTTGCCGGTGGTGTACGTTCTTCATTAACAACAAAACTAGTTGATAAAGGCGATTATAAAGAAGCTGCATTAAACTTTGTGATGCGAACTGAATAAGGAAACAATCCTATAGCTGTCGAGGAAATCTTGACAGCTATTTTGTTAGATTTTTTCGACAAATATGATATGATTAACGATAAGAGTGTACGTTAGTCAATAGACTGTACGCAATACGTTCAAAAGAGGTGTGTTAATGGATTTTTATACTGTAAATATTAATGGAAATGACATTCAGTTAGCAGATTACCCCGGAGAAAAAGGAACAATTATAGCCATCCACGGGTTAACCGGGACGCATAAAAACATGCACTATTATGCAGAAAAGTTCAAGGGATCCTACAGATTTATAGCAGTCGATTTACGTGGCCGCGGAAATAGCGCTGATACAGACGCTGAGCCATCAATTTTTAAACACGCAGATGATATCCTTGGGTTAATCAAAGAGTTGAAAATCGAAAACCCAATTCTCTTAGGCTATTCAATGGGTGCTTTTATCGCAGCAATTGTTGCTAGCAAATTAAAATCTACTAGAGCTGTCATTCTATTAGATGGTGCAGCGAAAGCGTCTGACCATCAAAAAGGCATTGTTCAGCCTTCCTTAGGCAGAATTAGCAGAGAGTTTACTTCAAAAGAACATTATGTAAGTGAAATACAGAAAATCTACTCGAACTTAGGCATCGAGTGGAATGATGTGTTGCAAAATACAGTTGAATACGAAGTAGCGCCTGCCGGTGATCACTGGGAAAATAAATCAACAGAATCTCGGATCGTAGCTGATTTTGAGAGTTTCTTTACATTTGATCCGGAGCAAATTTGTTCTCAGATTGATTGCCCTGTCCTACTCGTTTATGCCGAGGGTAATATTGGTACCATGCCTCCCCTATTTTATTTAACAGATTATGATCAAACGAGGCAGTATACGAAAACAATTGAAACAGTAGTATCCGATTGCAATCATTACACGATGGTTTTTGAAAACCGCGATGACATTAACGGCTATATAGAAGACTTTTTGGAGGGGAAATGATGAGTAAAGGTTTGGCTTATTTTCAACAAGTTTATGATGAAGTACCCGGCTGGGTGCAAAAGATGCATGATTACAGCCCTGTAGTCCTTGACCATTACACGGGATTACGCGGGGAGATTATGCAGGACGGGGCATTATCTCGAAAAGAGAAAGATGTTCTATTAGCAAGCATGAATGCTGCAAGATTATACGCCCGAAGCATGGGTTACCATACAAAAGGAGCCATCGATTTTGGGTCAACAATTCCCGAACTAGTAGAATACTTTATGGTCTCCTACCATTACGGGGGCACTGATGCGTTAAAAGTTTCGCTGGAAGCTCTTTCCTATTCACTTGAATTAAAAGGCCGTTCAGTTGAGCAACCAGATAAAGAACCTGAAACGATTGAAGAAATCATTCAAACGATGATTACTTGGTTAACTGATGACGACACAAGTTTTCTCATCGATTCACTTGAAATTATTAAAAAAGGAAATCCTAAGGAAATTGAAGCAAAACTGCTTGGTGATGGGCATGTATCCACACGTATGAAGCATTTGAATATGGTCGGCAATTATATTACACAATTAAGAGGCAAAGATGCAGTGGACTGGATGGAAAAAGCGAGAGAAGTTGGCGCGACTGAAGAGGAATTGGCAGACGTTGGCTACATTTGTATTTTAACGGCTGGAATTCCTTCCTGGTTTGAAATTAGCGATTCACTTAAACTAGCAAAAAGATAAGGAGAGTCATAGATGACTAAAGTTATGGATAACATTCAAGATGCACTGTCCTTTGTAGAAAGCGGGCATACCGTTTTAGTCGGTGGGTTTGGCTTAATAGGCGCCCCTCTTTCATTAATAGATGGCTTAACAGAAAAAGAAGTAAAGAATCTTACAATCGTCAGTAATAATCTCGGAGAATCAGGAAAAGGTCTCGGCATTTTATTGAATCAAAATAAGATAAAAAAAGGCATCGGTTCTTATTTTACGAGTAATCGTGATGTTGGTGACAAGTACCAAAAAGGGGAAATTGAATTAGAGCTACTCCCTCAAGGAACGCTAGCTGAATCGTTACGGGCTGGTGGCGCTGGTCTCGGCGGTTATTACACGACGACCGGGGTTGGAACTGATCTTGCTAAAGGAAAAGAAGAACGCGAGATTGATGGTGTAAAATATATTTTAGAAAAAGCCATTCGTGCAGATGTAGCAATTATTCGTGCGCATAAGGCTGATACGTTAGGAAATCTCGTCTATTACAAAACGGCTCGTAATTTTAACCCACTTATGGCGACGGCTGCAAAAAAAGTAATCGTAGAAGTCGATGAAATAGTAAAACCCGGCGAGTTAAACCCTGAAGAAATCGTAACACCATTCCTCTATGTCGACGTCATTGTCGAAGCAAACCAAGTGTTAACGAAGGAAGGGGTTGTTGCAAAATGACTACACAGTTTAATAAAGAGAAAATGCAGCATTCTATCGCCAAAAGAGTCGCTCAGGAATTAGAAGGACCCATTGTTGTGAACTTGGGCATTGGCATTCCGACGCTTGTGGCAGAGTATCTAGCTGCTGACGATATTTATTTGCATACGGAAAATGGCTTGCTCGGAGTCACTGATGTGGAAGAAGCAGATGTGGATCCGAATCTTGTCAATGCTGGAAAGTTACCTGTAGGAGAAGCAATTGGTGCTTCCTATTTTAACAGCTCAGATTCGTTCTCTATGATTCGCGGAGGTCATGTGGATGCTGCGATTTTAGGTGCACTCCAAGTTGACGAAACTGGCATTATCGCAAACTGGGCCGTTCCCGGGAAAAATATTATGGGTGTCGGCGGCGCAATGGACTTGTTGGTTGGCGCGAAAAAAGTATTTGTCACGATGAGCCATACCTCGAAAGACGGCAGTAGTAAACTTGTAAAACAGTGTACCTACCCTATTACTTCGACAAGAAGCGTCGACATGATTTTCACAGAACTAGCTGTATTTAAAGTGGAAAACCAACAATTAAAGCTGGTCGAACTGATGCCAGGTGTGAGCATTGAGGAAGTTAGAGAGAAAACAGAAGCCGAGTTTATCGAGTAAAACTATAGAAAGTTGGTTAACGATGAAAATACGTTCCTTTGATGTATATATTCTAGATTTGCCGACGATACGTCCACATCAACTGGCCATGCATACAATTGTCTCGCAAACAATTGTGGTCGGTTGTGTCACGGATGACGAAGGGCGTGAAGGTTGGTCTGAAGTGGCAACAATCGGTGGCGCATCTTACGGAGAGTCAACACCCGAAGCAATTAAAGCCAATATCGACACGTATATTGCGCCGTTAGTGATTGGAAAGAACCCTATTCACTTTGACAAGATCATGTTTGAAGTTTCACAGCAAGTACGCGGAAATAATTTTGCGAAAACCGTAGTTGAAGCAGCCATTATTGATTTGGCAGCCAAGAGTAAAGGCGTCCCCGCTTTCGAGCTATTCGGCGGGCAGATCCATACTTCCCTACCGATCGCTTGGACACTTGCGAGTGGAAATACTGAACAAGATATTGAAGAAGCAAAAGAGTTCTTACATCAAAAGCGTCATAATATCTTTAAGTTAAAAATCGGCTCAGGTGATCCATTAAAAAACGTCGAACATGTACGTAAGATTAAAGAAGCAGTTGGTGATCAAGCAAGAATTACAGTTGACGTCAATCAGGCTTGGGATGAGGACACGGCTAATTATTGCATCGAAGCTTTAGAGGACGGTGGAGTATCAATGATTGAGCAACCGCTCCCAACATGGAATTACGAAGGAATGGCAAGATTGACAGCTAGATTTAAGGTGCCGATAATGGCCGATGAAGCTGCGAATAGTATTCAAGATGTATTCCAAATTTCGAAGCACCGCGCAGGTAATTGCATCGCTTTGAAACCATGTAAAGCCGGTGGATTAACGCAAACGAAGAAAGTTGCTGGAATTGCAGAAGCTGCGGGCATCGGTTTGTACGGTGGAACGATGATCGAATCCAGTCTCGGAACAGCAATTTGCGCACAATTATACGCTACCATTCCGGAAATGAAATTCGGAACGGAGATATTTGGTCCATTATTATTCAAAGATACGATTACTGTGAATGATATTCAATATGAAAACTTTGAAGTCATCATACCGGACGGACCTGGTTTTGGTATGGAAATCGATAAAGAAAAACTGCATCATTATGCGCGTGCGTTTTAAGTAATTTTAAGAAGGGCAGTCCCGAAAGACCGAAAACCGCCAGAACGGCTCCCTTTCCTGCGGGCGAGCGCCAAGCCGCTTCCCTCGCTCCGCTCAGTCCAGGGTCTTGACTGTCTCGCTTTCCCGCGGGAGTGTCGCCTTTTCTGGCAGTTTTCTAGAAATTTCATGACTAATAATATAGCAGAGAAAAAAGGTTAAGAAATGGAATCATTTCTTGACCTTTTAATTTTCCCTATTTATTGGATAGACACATCTTTTCGTACCAATTTTTGTCACTTGTATATATGTTGTAGAAGCAGAGAGATCCTGTGAATAAATTCATTGAGATTCGGTTAATGATACAAATCACGTTCGAAGGATAAGTTCGGCTTCGAACAGACATTCAGAAGTTGTTAGGACTTGTCCCGTTGTATCGCATAGACAAGCCATGCCATGTTTGATAAAGTTATGATAGTTTACCATTCTGATTAGTCATTTTTTACATAATTTTCTCGATACTGAAAAAGGGGTGAGACTATGTTAATAGGACAAAATTTACGTTACTATAGAAATGAAGCGGGATTTACACAGGAGCAACTTGCTGAAGGTATCTGTCATGGAACTTATATCAGTAAAATTGAAAACGGCAGCATTTCCGCTCCGATTGAAACATTGAGTGATTTATGTCGTAAACTCGGCATTACAATAGAGCAACTCACTCAAAAAGTTGACGAAGACAAATGGTTATTGCTAAATAACTGGCTTAAAGAAATTAGTGAAAAAAGAAGTGACGACAAACAATACAATCACTTAATATCAGTATTTCAGAGTATAGAAGATCCATTTCTTCTGAGTTTTTACTATATTATACTGTTACGCTATTTTATTTTGATAAAAGATAGACCAAAGGCTGAAGCCGTATCACATAAAGTCAAAAACTATAAAAACTATGTAACATCGGAAACCGAATATGACTACATGTTCTCATTGGGTTTATATGAATACCATTATGGTAGTTGGCATACCTCGCATACTTACTATGCACAAGCGGAGCGTATCGTTGAGGGAATAGGCGTAAAGAAACCGGAGCTGTTTTATTACATGGCTCTTACACTTAGCCGCCTTAAAAAAATATCCTTATCAACTATTTACGCCTATAGCGCTTTAGAAATATACAACGAGGAAATGGACTATGGTAGGAGTACAAATTGTAATTTATTACTTGGTATTAATTTCAATCTTATGGAAGAGTATGGTAAAGCGGAAGAGCTTTTCATTAAAGTTATTAATGTAGCAGGATCTCATGGTATGGCGGAACTCACCAAAGGAAGAGCTTATCACAACCTAGGAAATATCTATTCAAAACAAGGTCAGTCAGGGAAGGCCATTGAAATGTTAATCAAAAGCCTGCAGTTAAAAAAAGAACATTTAAACACAAAAACAAATACAATTTACATGCTCGCGAAGGAACACTTTACAATCGGAGAGGTTGAAAAGGGAAAAGAGTGGGTTTCTAAAGGTATGGATCTAGTAAAAAAAACAAATGACAGTGACTTCCAGCTCAGATTTAGTATTCTGCATTATCAAGGTATGAATGAGATAAATTCTCCCCAATACCATGATTTATTGAAACAAGCTATTTCTTATTTTAAAGATACTGCTTTCAGTTTTTCTTGTGAATGCGCTGAGTTGTTGGCTGATATCCGTGCTAAAGAGTTTCACTATAAAGAAGCATACGAATATCTCCAGTTAGCTAGAAGTTTAATGAAAAGTGATAGATATTAAGGGAAGGGCTTTAATATACTCTATACAATTTTCTTCCCTTTCATTTCAACCAATACAAAAATGCCCTTTGATTCCGCATAAAAAAACGTGCGGCTCCAAAGAGCATGTATTAGTCAAGTACCAGCAGATACCAATTTCGTATCGCTGTTAATAATTCATTCGATGTCTTTATATTTAGTTGCTATTTTTGGGAAACGAATCAAAACAGTCTTTAGATTATTTAACGCAATTAGCTATCTTTTCTAACCAAAGTAAGCGTGCAAAAAATCATAGAAAGTATAAGTGTAACTAATAATGCATGAGTATGTAGGTGATAAGACGATTCTGCCGAACTATAACCGACGAGTGATAGTAACGGTCCTATAACGAACCAAGCAATAATAATAACCACAAATGTTATTAATACAGAATAAATTAATGTTTTTAACAAATTAATCCCCCTTTCATTGATGACACTAAACTCATCGACATTAGCACCGCTAGACTTAAACAAGCAATTAATATTTTCTTCATTATAAATCCCTCTTTAGAATTTACTTAACTCATCCCGCTGAGTTAAGTATAGTAAAAACAAGCTATTCTGTGTTTGATAAAGTTACGATAGTTTTCCAGTCTGAGTAGTCACTTTTTTCATAGTTTCCTCAATATTATTCTAGTCTCTGACGTTTTATAATGATTATAGTAAGTAAATGGACTACTTTCTATAAGGTACTGTTTTTTTAAATTATGGAAATTAGATACCAAAATATGTTAGGGGGAATATAGAATGCGGAAATGGTTGATCATAATAATCGTTATTGCCATAGGGGGAACGCTATTTGGAACATGGCTAGGGCAGAAAAAAACAAAAGCTATTGTGAATATTTTAGATAGTATTCCTTATATTGATGCTATAACGGTAAAGGATGGCGAAACAAAAGAGGACATATTAACTTTCACGAATGTAGACCCTTCTTTTTCCGATATGGTAGAAGTTTATGATTTGCCCACCTATTATGATTTAAAATGGTCAGAAAGGAAATTACTCAGAGGGAAACCATTCGTCGTCGTGGAGTATTTAAAAGATAATGAGACTCAATATGAAGTGAGTATTTATCAAGTAGAAAAGGATAATATGTCGTATCTGCAGTCTATTGATATGGTTATTGGGACAGATATTATTACACCATATAGTTACGGTTATACTCCAAATGAAGAGAATACCGCTTATGTTTTTGCGATAAAAGAAAATTATCAACTGTTGGGCGTGAATGAAGGATTCAAAGAACTATTAGATATTGTAATTTCAAAAACTAATACTGAATAAAAAGAGCATAGTACTTAAAGATTCCACTTATTCGAGAAGTTATATGCCAACACACTGCTATTATAAATCAAATTGAATTAAAGGATTCTAGACAAAAAATACCCAATGTGAGATTACGTTCACATTGAGTATTTTTTATAGACCTTATTTCATCTTTCTTAAATTCTCTATTGTTTCCTTTTCCAAATGAGTCACCTTCGAAATTAAGTCAACAGACATACCTTCTTTTAGCATTTCAAGTACAACTTCTTTTTTACCTTGTGCTATTCCTAGTTCTATTCCTTGTTCTATTCCTTGTTCTATTCCTTGTTCTATCCCCTTTCGAATACCACGTTCTTCCCAAGAATTCGTTAGTTTAAAGGACTCCTCTGCATTTTCCCGCATAAGCACTTCCACCGCTTTCTAACTATTTTCAACTGTTATTTGAAAAGCAATCGATAATTGTTAGATTGAAAGGATTCTAGACAAAAAACACCCAATGCGAAATTATTTTCACATTGGACATTCTTGATAGACTTTATTGCATCTTTCTTAAATCCTCTATTATTTTCTTATCCAATTGAGTTAGCTTAGCAATAATGTCAACTGACATTCCCTCTTTAATCATTTCAAGTACAACTTCCTTTTTACCTTGTTCTATCCCTTGTTCTATCCCTTGTTCTATTCCCTGCTCTATTCCCTTCCGGATACCTCGTTCTTCCCAGGAATTCGGTAATTTCGTGAACTCCTCCGGGTTTTCCGACCTACTGATTTCTCGCATAAGTTCATCCTCCTCCTTTTCATCAAGTTTCAAGTACTGTTCAAAAAAGTCATTGATAAATCTTGCACGGGCAGGGTTGAGTTCCATCTTTACCATCATACGCAAAAATTCCATTTTCACTTGAATTTTTTCGTCTTCGTCGTAACCCATTTTACCCAATAATGCTGCGGCTACTGGATTATCAGACTGCAAATAGTTTCGCCAGTTCATTTTCTTTAATTCTAACGTCATAAAATTGAATGTTAACACATGAAAAAATGGGAAATTAATCGTAAATTGGTTGGGTTCCGTATGCATCCCATCATAGCTAAAAACAGCAATTGGTAAGATGGGCTTTCGATACTTATTATAAAGCAAACTGAAATAAAGATACATTCGTTGATGAAAGTCTATTTGATAAGAACTTTGCGGCTCTACATGAATAATGATTAGCGTTTCTTTCCCTTTGAGTTTCGCCTCAATCACGATATCCACTCGACGATTTTCACCATCAATTAGGTCAGTAAATAGTTCTTCAGACAATGGTTTAATCGACTCGAAATCAAGACCCTCATGTACATCTGGGAAAAACACTGCCAAAAACTCGGCAAAAAAATTGTTGATAAGTTCTTTAAATAGTTGATCATGATTCATATAGGTTTTCTTTTTCTCTTGAATCACTACCGCCATATTGTAACGGACAGAAGATTCTTTCACACAATCCAGTACAGTCATCTATACACACCCTTTTTTCAAAGTAGTGATGTATTAGCCGAGGTGTTATTCTTTCTACCTTATAGTATATCAAATAATCAGATTAAGAACAAACATTCTATTACATAAAATAACACAGTTCCACACCTTATAACGAAGGGATGAAACTGTGTTTGATTTGATTTCTAAAAACCATATGCCGCCTCTTTGGCTTCACGAATACTAGTATATGTTTCCGTTAGTACTACTGTATCTTCCACCAAACGTTCGATTCGAAATAACACATCATCATTAACGATTTCCTTGCGATAGAAGTCTTTTTCCTCGATAAAAACATAAGTTTGAACGATTTCAGCTTTCATATACGCTAGAATTGGTTTCAACTGCTGTTCCACCATCAAATAATGCTTCGCTGTACCCGCCGTCACCAACATACTAACGACCTTATCCCGAAACGCATTCACTGGCAGTAAATCAAAAATGTTTTTAAGAGTCGCTGGAATCGAAGCTTGGAACGTAGGTGTTCCAATAATAATCGCATCCGCCGCCATAATCGTTTCGGTTACATATTTTGTATCGCCGTCATATTCCCGGTAATCTCGCCCGTCACTAAAGACCATTTCAAATTCCGCGAGATCCAGTAAAGTAATCTCTGCCTCTGGATATTTTTCATTCGCAATCTTTTTTGTGTAATCCACCGCTGTTCTTGTTTTAGAGCCTACTTTGGATCCTGCTAGTAATACAATTTTCATTGTAACCTCTCCTTATTTATCAGCTGTATATTTCTTAACTGCTGGTAGTATCTCCGTTGCAATCAGCTCAATATTTTTCATAATTTTATCAAACGGCACGCCGCCAAAGTCAATTTCCGCCATGAAACGCTGATGGCCGTAAAGTTCATATTGGTAAAGAATCTTTTCAATAATTTGCTGAGGACTTCCAACCATTAACGCGTCACGCGTATCAATCGCTTGTGCAAATTGCTGTTTTGGATATCCGCCACCTCTTAACGCCTGCATTCCTGAATTCAAGTGAGGGTAGTATTCACGTAAGGCATCTTGAGAATTTTCCGCTGTATACATTAGGCTGGTCGTTGAAATTGGCATCGTTAGTGGATCAAATCCACTGCGCTCCAATGCTTCACGATATGCATCCACTGCGACTTTAAAGTTTATAGCAGGACCGCCAAGCGTTGTCAGCATCATCGGAATTCCAGCGTATCCTGCTTTAATCGCACTTGCAGGCGGCCCCCCTACTGCACGCCAAATGGGCATATGTCCATTTTGAGGTTGCGGTAAAATCATTGCATTCTTCAGAGGCGCACGAAATTGCCCTTCCCATGTCACTTTTTCCTCATCATTTAACTTCATTAAAAGTTCTAATTTCTCTTCAAATAATTCTTCATAATCATGCACGTCATACCCAAGTAAATCATATGCCCCTACACGTGAACCACGTCCAGCGACAATTTCAGCACGACCTTTTGAGATTAAGTCGATTGTTGCAAAATCTTCATATACACGAACAGGATCAGAAACACTTAACACTGTCGCAGAACTCGCAATTTTAATATTTTTAGTCGCTTGCGCAATCGCGCCTAGAATGACTGTATGGGCTTGTGTCGTAAAATACATTTGGTGACTTTCCCCGACCGCAAAAACATCGAGTCCCGCCTCATCTGCTAACTTACCCGCTTCAATTAATTCATGAATGCGTTCTCCAGCTGTTAGACGGTTTCCTGACACCGGATCTAGTAAATGTTCCCCAATCGAATATAATCCGAATTCGAGTCCTTTAGATTTATCAATGCGATATTTCTCCATTGTTTTTAGCTCCTTTAATTTCCGTACCTTTGACTAGTCAAGTGATAGTGCAAAAAAATTATTCTGGTGGTAATTCTCTTGTTTGGCTATATTTATGGACACGAGTCATCAATTTGTATAGTGTCTTTTCTTCTTCTTTCGTTAATACGTCTTCAAAAAATGAGGTTTGAAATGCTAGTTGTGCAGGCATCGCTTCTTCTAAAATAGCTGCGGCCTTTTCCGTTAAACTAATATTTTTTGTTTTCCAATCTTGCTTACGCACAATATACCCTTCTTTTTCTAGTCGCACGAGCATACGGGAAATGCCGCCTTGCGTAACAATCACTTTTTCAGCCAATTCACTTTGAGTAAGCGGCTGATAAAGTTGAATTTGTGCAAGTACATCAAACTTGGCAGTTGTTAAATCAAATCGCTTTAAAAATTCGTTTGATAGTTGGTTGCTTTGATTGGTGAAACGCATTAAACGTAACCAAATCAACGAGCCGATTGTATTATTACGCATAATATCTCATCCCTTTCACTTACCTTATCATCACTTTACCATGCAAGTGATGAACTTTCAAGAAAATTGGCTTGAATTAAAGATAATTAGTAACTGGATACTTATTTTGATTAACACCAAGATCATTTCACACATAAAAAGGCATTTCATCCGCTGAACTCACCGCGAATGAAATGCCTAGCCTAACCCGTTACAATTTAACCTTTTGCATTCAATACAGCTGACACCGAACTCAATGCGATTGCTGCAATTGGAATACCGACTGTGACGCGCTTATTTCACGCTATTTTTGTAGTTTCCCTTTCAGTCGAATTAATCCAACATAGACAACAGGCACTATCGTTGTAATGATAACAATCCCCGTCCAACCGCCCGACTCCCAGAGCGGACTCAGTAATGTACTCCCTGCTGCAACACCTACATAATAGGCGACAAGGTACAAACTTGATGCGCTCCCTTTATGATGCACTGCCTCCCTGCTTACGGAAGCTGCCGTTAATGAATGCGCCGTGAAGAATCCTAGACAAGTGACACAAAGTCCGATGACAATCACCAGAACAGAAGCACTCAGTGTCAATAAAATTCCAAAAGACATCACAAATACACCTGTAATTCTAACCTTTCTAAGACCGAATTTATCTGCAAACCACCCTGCAAGCGGTGAACAAATGACACCAACCCCATATGCTAAAAATGTATAAGAAACCATTTCAAGAGAAAGTGAAAACGGTGGTGCGGTTAGATGGAACGGCAAATACGTCCATACACCAGTAAAGGATAATTGCAAAACAATACCAAGGCCGAACACGACTAGTAATGAAGGATTTTTCAAATGAAATAAAAACCCTTCAATATCTTTCGAAAAACTCGTATTCGTCGGCTCAAAGTTTCTTGACGCGGGCAGCGTGAAAAGAATGATGCCAAAAATAACTATCCCTGCTGCCGCCAATAGGTAAAAAGCTACTTCCCATGAAAAATGTTCCGTAATGTAACCAGTTGCCACCCGACCAATCATGCCACCTAATGCATTACTCGATATATAAAGGGCTGTTGCAAAACTAGCAAATTGCTTATGAATCTCCTCATTTATATATGCCAAAGCTGCCGCTGGAACACCTGCAAGTGCAAATCCTTGGATAAACCTCAAAATAATTATGACTAGAAAAGAATCGGTAAGCGGCATTAATAGAAATGGAATAACAGAACCAATTAATGATAATTTAATATAAAGTCCGCGGCCATTCCGATCCGAGAAAAACCCAAGAACAATTAGGCCGATAATTAATCCGAGCGTCGACATCGACAAGGACAAACTCGCAAAAGAAACCGGGATATCGAACTCTTCCGTAAAGACTGGAAGCAATGGTTGTACCGCGTACATCGCTGAAAAAATAAAAAGTGAACCAATGCCCAGACTACTAATAATTCTCCAAAACTGTGAATCCCGTATAGTATATCCTTCATGAGCCAAAGTAACACGTCCAGTCGTTAACCTATCGTGAAAATTCCGTTAAAATCATTGTAACTCTTTTTTGCGAGTTTGTGCCGATTAGTGTTAACAATGTATCGATACTGCTCTTCTGCATCATTTCACGGGCTTTTTGGTAGTGTAAAACCAAATTCACACGATATGACGCAGGTATAAAGTCCTGTTTTGCGGATATATTGGAAAAAGGTGCGGATATGTTGCTCGAAGGCACGGATATATATCTCGTATTGTCGGATATCCGCTCTAAACCCACGGATATCGCCAGTCACACGATATAAAAAGGATAGAAGTTCCTATTAATTACAAAACCTCTAACACAACATCGTTAGAGGTGGTATGTCATTCTTATTTTTCATCTTTTACATTTTGCACTTGCTGCCTATTCTTGTTCACGAACTTTTCCATGATTATTTTTTCCTCTTCAAGCAACGGCAGAACAAAATTGTAAAATCCATCTTCGTCTACATCCGACAATACTTTTATATATTCAGCCTTCTGCTCTTTTTGAATAATAAGTGGTGGTAAGTCGTTTTGCAGTAAAGAATAATTCATCAGCATCCGACCTGTTCGACCGTTGCCATCCGAAAATGGATGGATTCTTTCGAATTGAATATGGAAGTCTACAATAATTTTAATTTTTTCTTCTTCCGATTTTGCATGGCTTAATTGATAATTTAAGTTTTCGACCCACTGTAGCATGAATAGTGGAGTTTCTTTGGCGCCTGCCGTTTGAAATGTAGCTCCTATAATTGCATTATCATGCTCTTTGAACTGTCCTTTGTCGTATTGCAATCTGTCTGTTAACGCTCTATGCATATCTTTCACAGTTTCAACTGTAAGTGGCTGCTCGTTGTCGATTGCATGAAACAAATAATCAAACGCTTGTTCATGGTTTGCAACTTCATAAATTTCCCGCATATTTATAGATCTATTGCTATTTACAGTGTGATATAAAATAATACTCACCGTTTCAGGTAGAGTGATTGTATTTCCTTCTAATCCACTAGAATGATGCGCCATCCTGACTAAAACATCTTTAATATATTCATCATTAAATTGTTTTACATTCATTATATACCCACCCCTCTAATTCATTCTCTTCATTATAATCCAAATCAAACAGACTGTGTAGTTTTGATTGCATCCTTTTTGTATGGGTGGAGTGAATTATTCATCAAGGGTAAGGGATCTCTTTCTTTACCAATCACTAATGATAAAACGTGACGCCTAAAACATCTGGGAAGGTAATTGCATATTTCAAAAACATTAGTGTACATGCTTTGCCAATTTCACAATTGCTTATAACAACTTATAAAACGAACGTTCATATGTAATAATGTTTAATCATTCGCCAATACAGTTATTTCATTTCCGTTAATTGGCGTGAAAATCAACTTTGTTCGGATTCCGCTAGTAATTTCCCGATTTTGAAATTGACTCACCGAAGCGGTAAGTGTTAACATATAAAGAATATACGATTGGGGAATACTAGCCAAACGTAAAGTAATTTTAATTATAGCCCTTTACATAAATGAGGAGGAATGCTTGTGTTTAAAGTTTTAGTGTCCGATCCAATTAGTGATTTTGGACTGCAACAATTAACAAAAGCGAATGATGTGGAGCTTATCAAACAGACAGGATTAAGCGAAGATGAACTTGTTTCAATCATTGGTGACTTCGATGCGCTGCTTGTCCGTTCTCAAACAAAAGTAACTGAGCGCATTATGGAAGCTGGCGTCAAATTGAAAGTGATTGGTCGTGCGGGGGTTGGCGTTGACAATATTGATTTAAATGCTGCAACGAACCATGGAATTATTGTAATTAACGCACCAGACGGAAACACGATTACTACATGTGAGCATACTTTTGCGATGATGATGGCATTGGCTCGGCATATCCCGCAAGCTTACGCGAAAACAATTGAAGGAGAATGGGACCGAAAATCATTTATTGGGGTTGAATTACGCAACAAGACACTCGGTGTATTTGGACTAGGTCGCATTGGGATTGAGGTCGCTAAACGAGCGATGGCGTTTGGTATGACAATTCTTGGTTACGATCCTTTCATGTCAGAGGAACGCGCAAACCAATTGGGCATCAAGCTCGCAAGCCGTGACGAAATTGTGCAACAGGCAGATTTCATGACTGTCCATACGCCGCTTACAAACGAAACCCGTCATATGATCAGTAAGCCACAATTTGAAATCATGAAACCAGGTATGCGCATCATAAATTGTGCGCGCGGTGGGATCATCGACGAATTGGCACTTGTGGAAGCACTTGATGAAGGCATTGTGGCTGGAGCAGCATTCGATGTATTCGAAAATGAACCACCAGAAGCGGATCATCCTTTCTTTGCACATCCAAAAATTATCGTCACACCACACTTAGGCGCATCCACTATGGAGGCACAAGAGAATGTAGCGATTGACGTTTCCGAACAAGTTATTCACATTTTGCGCAATGAACCGTTCAAAAACGCGGTGAATATGCCTTCAATCGCACCCGAGTTGCTCAATAAATTGCAACCCTACTTTATGTTGTGTGAACATCTTGGTAAATCACTTGCACAGATGACTGACGGTGCGGTACGGGAAATTACAATTGAGTGCGAAGGCGAATTAGCTGATCTAGACACTTCTCCATTAAGTCCATATGTGCTCAAAGGAATTCTTTCTCATCACCTTGGTGCAGAACAAGTTAATATCGTAAATGCGATCCATTTGGCTAAGCAACGCGGCATCCAACTGGTTTTCCAAAAGTCACTTTTCAATCAAAATGCTTCTAGCAAAATTACAATTCGCTTGAAAACAACGGAGGAAGAGCGTTGGGTAACTGGATCTGCGGTATCTGGCATAGGAGAGCGTCTAATTAAAGTCGGGCCTTATCCAGTAGATATTGAACCAAAAGGTCTTATATTGTTAATTTCACATACGGACAAGCCAGGCTTAATCGGGCATGTTGGAACCGCGCTTGGGGTTAACGGCGTTAATATTGCGAGTATGCAAGTAGGTCGCCAAGAAATCGGTGGTTCTGCAGTGATGATTTTAGAAGTTGATAATAAAGCTTCCAAAACAGTCATCGAAGAATTAGAAGCAATTCCGCAAATCACAAGAGTTCGAGAGGTCAATTTCGATTGAAAGGAGCGGTTAATTTGAAACAAACTATTCGATCTGTCTATAACTTTAACGCTGGCCCATCGGCATTGCCGCTACCAGTTCTAGAAAAAGCCCAACAAGAGCTCATCGATTTTCGCGGCACTGGCATGTCGATTATGGAACTTAGTCATCGTAGTCAAGCTTATGATGATGTACATAATGAAGCCATTGCACGTTTAAAAAGGTTATTTTCGATTCCTGAAAACTACGAGGTACTTTTCCTACAAGGTGGTGCTAGTCTTCAATTTTCAATGATTCCCATGAACTTTTTGAAACCTGAGCAAAAAGCGGGTTATGTTATGACAGGTGCATGGGCAGAAAAGGCATTCGACGAAGCTAAACTTTTCGGAGAACCTTACCATGTTGCTAACACTAAAGAGAGTAATCACAACACAATTCCAAAGATAAACGACTTGCAATTTAACGAAGATGACGCTTATGTCCATCTAACTTCTAACAACACGATTTTTGGTACCCAGTGGAAAGAGTTCCCTAACACCGGTGATGTTCCACTCATTGCAGATATGTCCAGTGACATCATGTCCAAGCCAGTAGACGTGAGTAAATTCGGTCTTATTTACGCCGGTGCTCAGAAGAATCTTGGCCCTTCGGGAGTTACAGTCGCCATTATTCGTAAAGATTTACTTGAAAAATCTAATTCAGAAATACCAACCATGTTGAACTATAACACGCATGCCAAAAGCAATTCACTTTACCATACACCACCGACTTTCGGCATCTATATGTTAGGCGAAGTACTCGCTTGGATCGAAGAATTAGGTGGATTAGAGGCTGTTGAAAAACAAAATGAAGAAAAAGCTAAATTGATTTATGATGCGATCGACGGTAGCGATGGTTTCTACCGTGGTCACGCAGAACTCGAAAGCCGCTCCCTCATGAATATCACGTTCAAGCTCGCTGACGAGGCATTGGAAAAGAAATTTTTAGAAGAAGCTAAAGATGAAGGATTTGTCGGTTTAAACGGACATCGTTCTGTCGGTGGATGCCGTGCCTCTACTTACAACTCGGTTCCTTTAGTTGCATGTCTTGCGCTAAGTGAGTTTATGACTCGATTTCAGAAGAATAATGAATAAAATTAACCCTTTATGAATTCAATAACGGATTAGACTTTGGGAAGGTAAATTCCCAGTTTAATCCGTTTTTTTGTTATTTCTTTAGGCCGCTACTTGTCCCATCCATCGACTGTGACGCATTAAGAATCGTCAATGAATCATATAACTAACGGCCATACTCGCCCAAGGAGATCGAAGTTTCATTTCGATCAATCAATTGACGCGCGCCTAGTACTTAAACAGTTGCTGAATCGCTTTAAACTACAGTCAGTAAATCAACAACTTCTACAATTAAAGGAGTTCCGGCAGAGATACTACCAGTAACACTATTAAAGGTCAATTCTGTTTCAGAAATAGAATACGAATCGCCCTCTTGCAGCACACCGTTAATGTAGAGATTGTAGTAACCATTTGTAACTATTGGAAACGCAGTTGCAACTTCTCCACTGTCATCCAGAAAATCAGCCACAGCAATAGTTGTACCATCAGAGACAGATAAAGGGGCTGTTAACACGTCAAAAAACCTTGCTGAATTACCCGAGACATTCACATGAATATTAATTAGGGAAAGCGCCATCAAAATCACCTCTTTTCATCTACATTGTAGTAAATGAAAAAATTCAATGAATTGACAGGGCTGTCCTTACAATAAAACTAAATCAATTTTATGAACGCTGTTCAGCTGCAAATGTTATCAGTTCCAAAATGATTGGCGTCCCCCGATAAATGATTCCATTAGTGGGGCTAATCGACAATGAGTTGGATTCCACACTATACATTCCCCCTTCTTGGACGACTGCATTAATGAATAGATCCGCGTATCCATTTGGACTGAAGCTCATAAATTCTGTTGTTTGGCTCCCATCATCGTTATAAAATAGCGTTGCAGGCAGCGTAGTTCCATTTACTAAATCGATATTAGCCGTTGCGACATAAAAATACCTTTTTACAGTTGGTATGATACTTAGTTCGGGGATAACTATTGGCGGGTTTACCGGAGTGTGTGTAATAGGCGTGATGCAAGCGCTAACTTTTATTTTTGGCCAGCAAAAATTTCTACTTTCACAACCTTCGATTTCGTTTATTCTTACTACCTTTTTTTGCTTTTTATATTTCTCCATAATGTCTTCACTCCTCTACCACTATTATATGATGGCAGTCTGTTAGCTGATTAAACCTTTGTCCCTAATCGATGTCCACGTATTCTTGTTTTAATAAATAAAAAAAACGGACTAAACATTGGAAGAGAAGTTCCAAGTTTAATCCGTTTTTCCGTCATTTCTTTAGGCCACTAATTGTCCCATCCATCGACATTGATGCATTCAAATCGACAAAGAATAGCACAATTGTCGTATCTTCATTCGCAACTAATGACGGAAGTGGATTGACTAAATCCGTAATGGCTTCTTGTTTTCCGATTGTGAAATCTTGAATCGAAATTTCCCCGTTCATCACATATAAAAATGGTATAAAGCCCTCGTATATTGGAACCTCAAGCCCTTCACCCACTTTAGGGTGCGCATCCAAAATAATGACATTTTGTCTTACGTAAAGTGGTGCTTCGCTTCCTTCTGGCCCTACCATGAGATACCAATTTTCGTTATTTATTGGCTTGTCATGGAATTGAATTTTTGGTGGTAGATCTGTTTCACTTGGCCGCACGAAAATTTGAAGCATTTCCACCTCATCTTCTGTAACTTTTTCCTCGTGCCAAAAACTTTCTCCTGCATTCATCAGCATCAATTTCCCTCGGGCAATTGGTGCTTCAAACCCAGCTGAATCCTTATGATGTGTGACACCTGAGCTTATATAACTTAGGATTTCATCATTCACATGTTCATGCATTTTTATCGTTAAACCCTTTTTCATAACCGCGTGATCAATGACTGCTAACGGACCGAATGCAGTATCTGCGGCATTATCCCCTAAAATACTACCTGGATGGACACGGGTAATTGTGAATGGACCTCTGAAAGGCTGTGCATGATTTCCAGCTTCAAGTTTTTGTAACAAGATAAAAACCCCCTTTATAACAAAATCGACTCTCCAAGAGGAAGTCGATTTTTGTTACCATTTACTTTACCTGAATATATTTTTCACCTAAGATGCTTTTGACTACGTAAGCATCTTGCGATAATTCTTTTTGTGCAAAAGCATCTAGCTCATCTTTTTCAATTGAAAAATACTCTTCAACTTCACGGGAGAATAATAATTTCTCCTGCGTGAGTAATTGGTCTAAATTAGATAACTTTTTCGGTTGTATTGTTTCTTCAGGAAGTAATTGTTGAAGTGCATTTGTATAGTCTTCTAAAGTTCGTGCACCAACGATTCTAACCCCTTTTTGTTCTTCATTGACCATGACGATTGTTGGAAATCCGCGGACACCTAACTCACGAACGCGTTGGAAGTCTTCGTGTAATGAAGTGTTTGCTTCTGGAGTCTTTGATTGCCGAACAATTTCTTCTCCGTTAAGGCCAACTGAATTGACAATATCAATCAACATTTCATCCTGTGCGATGTTTTTATTGAAAGCGAAAAGTTCTTCTCGCGCTCGGCGTAAAAATGTGTTTGCTAAATCAGGGCTTTTTTCTTGAATTACTTTATATACGCGAGAAGGGATGAATGACGACTCGATTGGATTATCGTACCAAACAGTTCCGTCGATTGGCATGCGCGAGTGTTCCCCAACTTCTCTCCAGTGGCCAGCAACATCTGAGGGGCCTGATATTCCGTTTCCAGGATCAACAGGACCATCTCCCCATTTTTCAAGCAAACCGCCCATCAGGGTATGCATATTAAAGTATTTCCCGTACTGGTCGACAAACTTTCGAAGGACTGGCTCCAATGCCCAGCAATGCGAACAGATTGGATCAGTTACATAATAAAGTTCAATCGTTTTCTTCGGAGCCGAGAAATCTATGAACTCCATTGTATTCGTGCTATCCCCACCTGGCCCGCAGATACCAGTTTCTAAATCACAAATCATGTTATTCTTATCCATTTCAATTCCTCTTTTCATTAGTTTTTATTGGACAAATCAATATCAATATTTTCTTGTGCCCACGCTTGAATCGGTTTCAGGGCGAGTGCTAATTGTTGACCTTTATCGGACAAATGATAAGAAATCGTTATAGGTGTTCCTTCTGTAACTTTTTTTACCACTAAGTCATGTTCTCCAAGTTCGGTCAATTTCAACGAAAGGGACCGAGGGGTAATATCATTTAAATCGCGCTTCATATCGGAAAAATGCGCTGTAAACTCCGGACAATTCGACAAGTAATGAATAATAAGCCCGTTCCAACGTCTTCCTAAAATCTCAAAGCTCGATTCTAAATAGGGACATACTTTAATAACGATCACCTCCAACGATTAATTAAAGTATATAACAGGTATACAAAGTATATCAAGTATAAAGATTATACCAACTAAAAAAGTTCATCTAAAAATCTTACTCATATGCAACTTATAATTTACATAAGGTAATATATATGTTACATTGTTATCAGGAGGTAATTCATGAAAAATTATGTTAAAATTGCCCGCGTCAAAGTAGATCTAACACAACAACAGCTCGCTGATGTTGTCGGTATCACTCGGCAAACCATTAGTCTTATTGAAAAAGGTAAGTATAACCCTTCATTAAAGCTTTGTTTACAAATTTGCTATGCCGTAAATGCAAAATTAGATGAGATATTTTGGATAGAACAGGAGGACTTTAAATGAAAAAAATCACAGATGAAAGGCTTGTTTTGAAGAATTTACAAAACTTAAGGATTTCCCATGTGGTTCTGGTGATTGGTGTTTTATGTATTCTTGGCTATGATTTATTTCAAGGTGGACCGGAAAAAGTGCTAAAGAATCCACTTTGGATGGTATGGATACTATCAACTATTGTTTACTCCTATTTATCAATGAGCGTAAGTTTAGAACATGAACGGAAAATGCGGAATCCTAGAAAATCGTTTGTAGTGGGATTAGTTGTGGTAGCAGTCATATCGACAACTATTGCTTATCTGGTTTCGATTACTCCAGACTTCGACTGGATGGATGGTCTATTAGTTGGGGCTATTGTATTTATTTGCAGTTTTATTCCTCTGTACTATATTTATCGCTTGAGGGTGAAGCAAGCGTTAGAATTTAGTGATGGTGATGAAGAATAATGTTACTTTCTAAGGTATACAGTACTAAAATAAAATCACCTCACAATCTGTAAAAGATTGAAGGTGATTTTAAAAGTGGTACCAGTTCCCAAAACAAACGCTCATTTTGGTCGCTGGCATCCTATTTAGTTACGCACGAGATAATCAAACGCGCTTAAAGCAGCACTTGCGCCTGATCCCATAGATATAATGATTTGTTTATGGGCACTATCCGAGCAGTCTCCTGCAGCAAATACGCCAGGGACGTTTGTTGCACCGCGTTTATCGACAAGAATTTCGCCGAATTTATTGCGTTCAACTGAATCGCCTAACCAGTCTGTATTTGGCACAAGACCAATTTGGATAAATATGCCTGATATTTCGACATGGTGTTCTTCGTTTGTTTCACGGTCAACGTAAGTTACGCCGTTTACACTATCCGTACCTGTAATTTCTTTCGTTTGAACATTTTTCAAAACAGTGACGTTCGGAAGACTGTGAAGACGATCTTGTAAAACAGAATCGGCTTTTAGTTCCGGTGCAAATTCGAGAACCGTCACATGTTTTACAATTCCTGCAAGATCAATCGCTGCTTCAATACCAGAGTTACCGCCACCAACGACAGCAATATCTTTACCTTCAAACAACGGACCGTCACAGTGTGGGCAGTACGCAACGCCTTTATTTCTAAATTCAGCTTCTCCTGGAACGCCAATATCTCTCCAACGAGCGCCCGTTGAAAGGATCACGGATTTACTTTTTAGCACAGCACCGTTTTCCAGTTCAATTTCGATAAGATCTTTCTTTTCCAAACGTTTTGCACGTTGTAAGTCCATCACATCGACATCGTACTCTTTTACGTGCTCCTCAAGATTTGCAGCCAGTTTAGGACCATCAGTACGAGTGACGCTAATAAAGTTCTCGATTGAAGCTGTGTCTAAAATCTGACCTCCGAAACGATCAGCAACGATTCCCGTACGAATCCCTTTACGCGCTGCATAAATGGCCGCACTTGCACCTGCTGGACCGCCTCCGACAACTAGCATGTCGTATGGCTCTTTATTTTCAAATTCAGACGCATCTGGTGCAGTTCCCATTTTCGCAAGGATTTCTACCAGTGTGATACGACCACCAGAGAATTCTTCTCCATTTAAAAATACTGTTGGAACAGCCATTATTTTTTTGCTTTCAACTTCTTCTTTAAACGCCGCGCCGTCAATCATCGTATGTGTGATGTTCGGGTTAAGAACACTCATCACGTTAAGTGCTTGTACAACTTCCGGGCAGTTTTGACAGCTTAGGCTAATATATGATTCAAAATGGTACTCGCCCTCAAGATTTTTCACTTGGTCGATAAGTTTTTGATCGACTTTTGGTGCGCGTCCACTTACTTGTAGTAAAGCAAGTACTAAGGATGTAAATTCGTGTCCGAGTGGAATACCTGCAAACGTAACGCCTGTATCTTCACCGATCCGGTTGATACTAAAGCTTGGTGTTCTTTCTAACTCAGTTTTTTCTACTTTAATGCGGGATGTCATACTCGATAATTCATCCATTAATCCGTTCATAACATTCGAAACGTGATCAGATCCCGTGCTTACTTTAAGAAGCACATCGTTTTCCATCATTTCAAGGTATTGGGCTAATTGTGCTTTTATATCTGGTTCTAACAAGATTCATCAAACTCCTTAACATATTCTTCCAACAAATAAATTTCGGCGTGATTTCATCAAGTTTCGAATTGAGTTTGTCAATTCAAAATTTGAGGCATCCGCCGAAGTCTTAAAAAAATAGCGGGGCGACCCCCGCCATTTCAAATTAAATTTTACCTACAAGGTCGAGGCTTGGTTTAAGTGTTTCTTCGCCTTCTTCCCATTTCGCTGGGCAAACTTCGCCTGGATTGTTACGAACATATTGAGCTGCTTTAACTTTCCCTACTAGCGTGCTCGCGTCACGTCCGATACCGTCTGCATTGATTTCTACTGCTTGGATAACGCCGTCAGGATCAATGATGAACGTACCGCGTTGTGCAAGACCTGCTTCTTCGTCTAGCACATCGAAGTTGCGTGAAATTTTTTGTGACGGATCACCAATCATAATATAGCGAATGCTGCTGATTGCGTCTGAGTGATCGTGCCATGCTTTATGTGTAAAGTGTGTGTCTGTTGAAACAGAATACACTTCTACGCCTAACTCTTTTAGTGTCGCATATTGGTTTTGAAGATCTTCAAGTTCAGTTGGGCATACGAATGTAAAGTCTGCTGGATAAAAACAAACAATACTCCATTGGCCTTTCAAGTTTTCGTCTGTAACGTCTATAAACTCACCGTTACCTGCATTGTAAGCTGAAGCCTTAAACGCTTCTACTGTTTTACCGATTAGTGACATAAATAAATTCCTCCTAAAGATTTTTTATTACAATTAGTTTAGGCGACATACGTCGAACCTAAACCGAAGTAATAATTAAATTACCATTACTTAATAATAATAATTCTTATTAAGTATTAATTATGATATAGAATCCGGTTATTGTCAACAATAACGCTAAAATCCTTTATATCTAAACACTATTATTAATGGACTCCTACTTATATTTTAACTGAAATTGACTTTCAAATAAAGAAAATCACATTCTATAATATTATTACATTCTCAATTAAGGTTCTTATTTCTCAATTGGGCGAAATTTCTAAGTATGTAAAATATTCAATCGAGTATATATAAATATGCTTTGGAGACGAGTTCTATAGTTTAGCGTCTATTGTTGATTTCACTTATCAATTTATCTTCCGTTAATACATCTTTAAACATGCCTATACTATATAGTAATCGAGTTCCACTAACTTCCGATTGAACCCATTTTTCCGCGATACTCCCTTCAGAAAATTCAAGATAAATCGGAATATGCGGGAACTGATTAGACAATTCAATCCCCGACCACAAACTGAGGTGATCTTCGTGCAAACAAACATAAATATGTGTAATTGGCTCGTCTTGTTCTAGTATCATGGCTTTTAATGGATCAGACGCAACATCAAAAGACTGTAGCGTAATCGAAGTATGCTTACTGATTTTCGGATAATTGCGCTGCCACTCTTGTCTGACTTTAGACATGGACTTATCTATAGTGGTAATTAGCGGTACGCTTCTTTCAAACTTCTCACTTTGCGTAATTGCTTTTAACGCAATATGTTGTCCCAACGGTCCAAAACCAATAATCAGTAAATGGACTGGGCGTTCATCTTCTTCAGAAGCATAGATCGGATATTTTTTAAATAGGGCATCCACAAATAATTCATAGAGATTGATTGGTTGTACCTTAAAGTGTTGATCAGTCTCTGAAGCTATACTTTCCAGGTCTTGAAATAGCTTTCGAGAGGAAATTTCTTGGAGATGAATATAAACGGTCAGCGTCGAATTCTTTTTCGCATGCTTCGTAAAGTCATAACGAAGGTCCATGAGTTCGTTTAAATTATCCACGTCTTCTTCATGAAGAAAGAAAATATTTTTAGCCCGAGCTACACCACACTTCGTATAGATATTTTCTTCCTTATCACGATTATGGAGGACAACCACTTTAAGCTCTTCTAAATAATCGACAACCTCGTTTGGCATTTGATCAGCCACAAGAATGACATGCTTCTTCCGTTTCCGTAAGTCTTCTATGAATGCCCTACTATTTTCGTTATATCCAAAGACAATCGTATGATTGCCAACTAATTGGTAATAAACCAGTAAAATTGACATCTCCAACATCCGATACATGGCAATGAACAATGTCGATATTGTATATAAAGCGGCCGACCAACGTGCAATTTCAACGATTAAAGGGTAATGAAGTAAATTCGAACCGTCTGCCGTAAATACATCCGACACAATCAGTAAATAGAGTTGAAATGTAAAATATAGTGCGTTCAAAATTGAATGCGCCTCAACTGAATAATGATAATAACTATAAAAACCAGTAATAAACGCCAGTAAAAATAAGAAAATATGTACTGCATATTTTTTTGTATATAAAAACACAATTGGAAACACCAGAACATAGATAGCTAGAATGGTTAAAATAACAGGATCAGTTGCATCTTCTCGTCTTGCCATCCAACCAAAGACTAGTGCAACTACGATAGTAACCATATAGTAATGCAAAATTAGCCTTCTGTTTCGAATAAGCCGCTCCATCATCATCCATCTCCCCCTATTTAACCCGCTTCAATTGAATTAAGTTTAGCATAGTAACATTTAGAAAGATGTCGATGAACTAGACATTCCGCTGTTTGCAAATCAAAAATACCCCTATTGGGATTCCATCGGATAGAACCTTCTCACTCTTTCACTTGCATGAGTAGACACTTCGCCTTCACGACTTAGACACACTTTCTTAAATCTACCGAAAAACACAGACAGAAGTGGAGCAAATTGTTTGATGTTTAGTTTCAAAAAATATATAGTATGAAATCAAGATAAATACAACTTAGAAGATTAAAGGGGATTTAACAATGAACATATTAGTCGTAAAAGCAAATAACCGTCCAGCTGCAGAAGCTGTATCAAGTAAAATGTATGAAACATTCATAAATACAATAGAAGGTGACAACGTAACAACTTTCGACGTCTTTGCAGAAGATATGCCGTATCTTGGTCAAGAACTATTCGACGCTTTCGGTAAATTGGAATCAGGCGAAGAAATGACAGATATCGAGCAACGTATCTTAGCAGCAAAACAAAAAGCTATGGATGCTTTGACAGCAGCTGATGTTGTGGTATTTGCATTTCCATTATGGAACTTAACAATCCCAGCTAAATTACAAACATTTATCGATTATGTTTATCAAGCTGGCTTCACATTCAAATATGATGAAAACGGACAAGCTGTCCAATTAATGACAGACAAAAAAGCGGTTATCCTAAATGCACGTGGTGGCGTTTATTCTTCACCTGAAGCTGCACCAATGGAAATGGCTTCAAACTACATGAAGAATGTTCTTGGCGGCGTGTTTGGTATGGAGATTACACACGAAGTGATTATCGAAGGACATGCAGCTGCACCAGACCAAGCTGAAGCTATCATTGCTGAAGGATTAGCAAAAGTCGAAGCTGTTGCAAAAGAATTATCACCTGTATTGGTCTAATATTTCCAAAGAATAGTAAACCTGAAAATAAGAAGGATAGAAAAGCCGGAATAATATCCGATTTTCTATCCTTTTTCTTTGATTATTATTAGCCTCGCACATCTTGATAATTATCATCATCTAAACCAATTTTCTTATTTCTCTCTTTAAATCGGATATTATGCGAGGATACGTAAGCCATTTTTGGTGCATCCGGCTCAATTCGTAATTTAGCAGCGTTCAATGCTAGCGCGCCGTCCGTAAATGCACCAGCGATTAATCGAACTTTACTTGGATGATCAATGAAATCGCCTGCCCCATAAATGCCAGGGATATTTGTTTCCCCGTTTTCATCCACAAGCGCTACATTATCCTGCATTTTTAGTCCCCATTCTGTGAGAGGTCCATAATCGCATCCTAGACCGTGATTGACGACGACCGCATCCACATTGATTTCTTCAACCGTTCCTGTCTCCAAATGACATATCGAAACTCGCTCTATCAGATTCCCGTCCCCATGTAACCTGGTAATTTCATAAGGTGTAGCCACAGCGACAGAGGATTCCTTCATTTTCCGAACATTCATCTCATGTCCTCCGAAGTCATCTCGGCGATGAACAACTGTCACACTAGCAGCAATTGGTTCGAGCTCGTTAGCCCAGTCAACAGCTGAATTTCCACCTCCGGAAATCAGTACATTCTTATTTCGAAACTCCTCTAGTTCTTGAACAGTATAATGTAAATTTGTTAGCTCATAGCGGTCTGCACCGTCGATTTCCAGCTTATTCATCGTCAACATCCCATAGCCCACAGCTAAAATAATTGTCTTTGAATGATGCTTCTCACCAGTCGCAGCCGTTAAAATGAAGGAGTCATCCGCCAATCTTTCTACACCTGTTACTTGTTGGTTCAATATGATTGTTGGGTCGAAGGTTTTCGCCTGCTCCACTAGTTGCGCAATTAATTGCCCTCCGAGTAGTGGTGTGACTCCTCCAACATCCCAAATCATTTTCTCCGGATAAATGAGCATTCTACCGCCAAGTTCTGGTCCAAATTCAATGATTTTTGTTTTCAAATCCCGCATACCGCTATAAAATGCTGTATACAATCCGGCAGGTCCCCCGCCAATAATCGTCACATCATATAATTCTAGTTTTTCCGTCACGTTAATTCCCCCTTGGTTGATAAAAAAACCGCTTTCCATACACCCTGTTAGTTTGAGCGGTCCTTGCCTAATGGTACGACAAGCGGTGTGTGGGAGATTGGATCTTCTATTATGATACATTTTAAGCCGAAGACTTCCTCTACTAACTGCGCTGTGACAATCTCACGTGGATCGCCTTGTGCAATAATCTGACCATCTTTCATAGCAATCATATGATTGGCATATCTCGCTGCATGATTTAAATCATGTAACACCGCAACTAGCGTATTCCCTTGTTGATTGAGGTCTTTAAATAACTCAAGCAACTCAATTTGATGGGCAATATCAAGAAATGTGGTAGGTTCATCTAGGAGTAATAGAGGGGTTTGTTGCGCGAGTACCATAGCCACCCAAACCCTTTGTCTTTGGCCACCTGAAAGTTCATCTACAAAACGGTTTGAGAGCTCGGTCGTATTCGTGACATGCATCGCAGACAATACTGCGGCCTCGTCTTCATCCGTCCATCCTTGAAAAAGATTTTGATACGGATATCGTCCATGTGCAACTAGATTCGCTACAGTAATTCCGTCTGGTGCTGTCGATGACTGCGGAAGTAGTCCTAATTTATGTGCCACTTCTTTTGACTTATACGTAGTGATTTGTTTCCCGTCTAGTAGGACCTGGCCTTTTGACGGCTTAATAATTTTGGAAAGTGTCCGTAAAAGGGTTGATTTTCCACATGCGTTTGGTCCAACAATCACAGTGAATGAGCCATGTGGAATTTTCACCGATAAATTTCGGGAAATAACTCTATCATCATATTTGACTGTAATATTTTCCGTCCAAAGCCTGGAATCTATATGCGAGTCCGTATCACTTTGATGCTTTTCCGATGGGGTAATCATCTTTTATTTCAACTACTTTCAATCAAAATATTTTACCTGGTTAAGTTGATGAGCGTGCTTGTTTAAACAATAGCCATATTAGATAGATTCCACCAAGTGAGAGCGTTACAACACCAACAGGGAAAATCATTCCTGAAACGAATCTTTGCGCCAAAACATCTGCACCTATTAATAGAAACGCGCCCATCGCAGCAGCTGGCCACAGGCTTTCCTTCGACTTTGTAAGTCGCTGGGCAATCTGCGATGCAACTAATGCAACAAAGCTAATGGGTCCCATGACAGCGGTCGGTACCGCCGTCAATGCTACTGCTATTAAAATCAATAAGAGCTGGGAAGGTTCGATACGAACACCATGAGATTTAGCAGCATCTTCACCCAACTCCATTTCTCTTAACGGCCTGTTCATCAGTCCCGCACATATGAGTAGAAACACAACAAGCAAAATTGCAGGAAGGATTTGTCTCCAATCGACGCCGTTTAAGGAGCCAACTCCCCAAGCTGCGGCGGTTAACGCAACTTCCGCATTACTTTGCAAAAGTAGCATGGAATTGACACTACTTAAAATAGCCGAGATGGCAATCCCAACGATGATCAAACGAAATCCTTGCGTCCCTTTCCGAAATGCGAGTAAGTAGATCAATATCGCCGTTGTAAATCCGCCCACTAATGCACCAGTCGCTACGCTAATGAAAGAGTTTTCCCCGGACACCAGTAGCACAATAAGTACGCCTGTGTATGACCCTGCGCTAAAACCTATGATGTCCGGCGAGCCTAGTGGATTACGAGTAATTGATTGGAAAATCGCGCCACTTACAGCAAGTGACATACCAAAAATAATTGCAGCTAACACACGAGGTAAACGCCACTCCAACACAACCGTTCTTGTCATCCCAGTGGCTTGCCCCATCAAGGCAGAAAATACATCGCTTATATTTAATTCTAGCGTGCCTATCATGAGGGCAAATAAACCAATGGCAGCTGTGGCGGCGAGGAGCATTACCGTTACTACAATACTTCTTACATCGAAGCGCAGTTTTACTGGGCCTTTTAAATACACATAGCGCCTACCAAAATCAATGCGCGACATAACACTCTCCCCCTACCGTTCAAACAACTATCCCATTGCAACTTGCCTATCATATTCCACTTACTTTTCGTCTTCTAACAAGAATCAGCAGAATCGGTGCACCCACCACCCCTGTAATGATTCCAACTGGTACTTCTGTAGGGAACAAGACGATCCTTCCAATAATGTCAGAAAGAATAAGCAGTAATGGTGCGGCTGCCAATGAATAGAGAAATATCCAAGGTTGATTTGGACCCACAAACCAGCGTACACAATGAGGAACCATTAAGCCGATAAAACCAATTGGACCAGCTATCGCAGTCGCTCCCCCAGCCAATAAAGCAATGGCAATTAGTCCTATCGTACGAATCATTCCTACATTAACACCTAACGAAGATGCCCGTTCATCACCAAATGCGATGGCATTTAAAGCTGGTGCGATGGCTAATGATAATATCGCGCCAACAACGAGAAGCGGCAAAACAGGATAAAGATCTTCCAAACTTCTTCGCGCCAATGTACCTACACTCCAGTTCAACATGCGCGAGAATGCATTGCTATTCATAATTGTCAATGCTGTTGTAATCCCGCTCAAAGCTGCCCCTAGTGCAACACCGGCAAGCGTAATTTGTACAGGTGTCGGTGCTTTTTTTCCCGCACCTCCACTAATTATATATACAGCAATTGTCGCAACTAATGCGCCGGCAAGTGCATACCAGACATAACTAGAAATCGACGTAACAGAAAAGACGCCAATGGCAATCGCAACGGCGAAAGCCGCGCCTGCATTGACACCTAAAATTCCTGGGTCTGCGAGTGGGTTTCTCGTCAACGCTTGAATAAGGGCTCCTGCAAGTCCAAATGCAGGGCCAACTGCCAGGGCGATAATTGTTCGAGGGATGCGCGCCTCCCAAATAATCGTATGGTCATAACTATCTGTAGGAAAAAAAAGCGCTTCCCAAACTACTGCAATCGGAAGGGGTTTTGCGCCAATCATTAAGCTTAAAAAGGCAGCAACTGCCAAAAGGCAAAGGACTACAATCAAACCTAAAATTCGTTGAAGACGAATGGAAGTAATTGTTTCCACTCGTCTTTCAACGTCTTTTTTTGTTTTTCCTTTTACCTGTTTTTTTGCAATCACTGCGCTTTTTCTCCGCCCTCTAATGCATCTTTAAATTCGCTTGGTAAGTTTTCTATCGCCCACATCAATGCAGGGATTGTCCCTGTTGAAAATGCATTCGATGTATTAGCATCAAAAATAATAGAACGCCCATCCATTACAGAAGGGATCTTTTGATATAACTCATGGTTCGTCACTTCACTTGGATCAATCCAAATTGGCAAGACAACTGTTAAATCAGCGTCTAAAAGCTCTAACTGTTCATCGGCAATGCTGATGTAAAAATTATCATTATCCAATTCTTCGATTTCATCCTTGCTCTTAAATCCTAGTCTAGTCGCAAAGTCGATACGCGCATCACCTTCTAAATAGGCACCAAATCCAGCGGAAGAGTAAGCACCAACCACAATCGTTTTCTCAGCGAATTCAGGATGCTTGTTAACAGCCTCCTCAAATGCACCATATACTTCTTTGAGTAGTGCTTCACCCTCATCGACTTTGCCAAGCGCTTTTGCAATCATTCGAACTTGTTGTTCTGAAGAAGTTAAGTAATTATCTCCGCCTTCAGGTACGCCGATTGTTTTGGCAATTTCCGAAAGACGTTTGTATCTTTCCTCATCCCCTGATGACTTTACATCGAGAATAAGGTCTGGCTCAAGTGCTGCAATTTGTTCATAATCCAATTCCATCGTTCCAAGAATTGTTGGCGCTGTTTCATATGCACCTTCTAACCACGGGCCTACACCTTCGTCACCAAAAGCAAGCCAGTCACTTGCACCAACAGGTTCAAATCCCAAACTCAACACAGTTTCGGCATCGCCCCAACCAATCGCAACAATACGTTCTGGTTGTTCTGAAATTTCCACTTGCCCAAATTTAGTATCAACAGTCGCAAAGCTTTCAGCAACTGTAGTTTTGTCCGACTCGCCACCTTTATCTTCTGAACACGCACTTAATCCCAACAAGATTGACATAGCTATTATAATTCCAACTAATTTGGAAGATTTCACATTTCTTTTCATCTTTTTTACCCCTCTCAAGACACCTATTGATAATGATTATCATTGTCATTTATTATACGCTCACTTGGTTGTTTGTCAATCGTAAATACCGTGTGGTAATTTCTAGAATTTAGCGATTTGTGTTCAATCATATTCACTACTGAAATTTCATCGCAACAAGGAAATTAGTATCCTATTCAACATTCGATGATTTATAATAAGTTATAGAAAAAGCATTTTGAAAAGGACTGAAGTAGATTGAATTTGACTAGAATAATGTCGGAGAATGATTTAGAAGTGGCATTTGCGATCAGAAAAGAAGTGTTCGTCGAGGAACAAGGTGTGCCTTTAGTGGATGAGTTTGACGAATTCGACAAATTAAACGACCTATCTGAACATATTTTAGTTTATCATCACGCAGAACCTGTCGGAACTGGACGAATCAGATGGGTCGAGGGTCGAGGAAAATTAGAAAGAATTTGTATTTTGGAACCGTTTCGGAAACTTGGCCTCGGAAAAGTAATCATAAGCGCTCTAGAAGAAATTGCAGAAGAAAAAGAAGTAACACAGGTGAAGCTACACGCGCAAACGCATGCGGAAGGTTTTTACAAAAAACTCGGCTATCAGACATCATCAAATATTTTTATGGAAGATGGCATTCCACATATTTTAATGGTGAAAGAATTATTGACACAGTAAGTATGAAAGGAGATCCCGCTTAAATTGCAGGATCTCCTTTATATTAATAAACCCATATCATTATTTCTCTAAACTTGTTAATTTAACTTGTCTCTTTTTTAATGACTCCTGCCACACCTTAGCCAATTCTGGAACGTCCAATATCTTTTCAATGCCTTCAATGTTTTTCGGATTATGAAAATAGATTTCATTTGCGAAAAGAATCGACACCTGTTTTGGATGTTTTTCAATCAATGTTATCTTGGAATCTCGCCTTACTGTTCCTTCTTCAAGAACACGACATAGATAGCCTGTAAAACCCGTTTCTACCATTCTCTTTAACAAAAAGGGTAAATTTGTTCGCTTGTTGATTGTACTGCATGGGATTCTCCCTTGCGTGACTTGAATAATCGCCTCTCCGATTTGAAAGATATCCCCAATATGAACATCCGCTTCCAACATATTTGTTACGGTTAGATTTTCTCCGAAGCTCGAATCAGGCAGTGGTCGTTCAAACTCTCTTGCCCACTGTCCATAATGTTCATGAGGATAAATACAAACTGCGCGATCAAGGCCTCCGTGATGACGTAAATCAGCAACCCCATCTCCGTGAAATCCTATTTTCATTAAAAAAGCCTCTTCTACAGGTTCCTTTTGTATGCCAGTATTCATTTCCTTGCCGTCATCGTATTTCATTGATTTCGGTGTACCAATAGAAAAGTTTTTCAGTTCGATAACATTCTCATTCTGCATATTGGGAATGACCTACTTTCATAGATTAATGGTCGTATATCAGATAAATTGGCTCATTGCGGAACTGGATCAACACCTTGCCGAAATCCGAGATAAAGCACGTTTTCAACTGAACGATAAACGTCCCATGACAATGGACTCTTTATTCGGTTCTATCGAGATTAGAAGAAATTATTATTATGATAGACAGAATAGAAATATGCCTCCCCAAATTTATCCCCACAAAAACTTGACTCAATCACAGCGGTTCCAATGACTTCCATTCTTCCCCTTAATATGATTAAATGATAGTGTAACCATTGTTTTCAGCTCCTCCTTTTGGTGGGGGTCGTATATTGGAAGTTCTGTGATTGGTACTTCTCTTATACCCTGATAACAATGGTTTTTTCACGCTCCATCAATCTACTTAACATTATAGGTACTCGCTCGCTACATAAAAAGTGGTTGGTGTAAATAATCTCTAATTGGATGGTTCTCGAAATTGTTTTATATTATAGAATTATAACGTATAGAACGAAGAAATTTATTTCTAAGAGGAGGAAGGCATGAAGGTAGCCCTTATTGTATCAATGATTTTCGTGGTCATTGTTTTAGCTATCGGACTAGTTTTGACTATATCCGCTGCTAATTCTATGAATGAAAATTACAGTACTGAAAAAAGTTTTTCTAATTTGCTGTGGGTTTATGTTTTATCAATCCCATTTATTGTTATATTGACTCTTATAGCTTTATTTATATTTCTGTAACAACAGAGGACGGTTCGGGACCAGTGAAAAAGCACATATTTTGTTTCGAGTCTCAGGAACCGTCTAAGCCCACTGAAAAAGTTCATATTTCAATGATACATTCTTTAGATTCTCCCTGTAGACTCTTTGACCGTTGGCAGTCATTAAATTTTAAACATTTTTTAACATCACCCGAGAATTAAATACCGTTATATCCCATAACTTTTCAGCGCGTAGACAAACCTTGAAATACCTTCTTGTATTAAAGCTTCGTTACCGTTTCCATAAGTAAATCGAACGTATCCACTTGTTGAACCCATTATTCTTCCAGGTACAAATGAAACGCCTTTTTTCATAGATTCTTCAAGTAACTTATATTCATCAATTTCGTGATTTATTTTACACCATAAATGAATTCCGCCTTGTGGCACTAAATATGTAACCTTATTTTTAGATAAACTGTCCAATGCTAAAATTAACGTATTCCTACGCTCCCTCAGTTGAATCCTTAAATTTGAAACATGTTTGTCAAATTGAGGGGAATCTAGAAATTGATTCGCTATCCATTGAGGAAAAACGCTATGACCAAAGTCAATTTGCTGTTTGCCATCTGACAAACGCTTAATCACTTTTTCTGGTCCAATAATCCAACCAATGCGTAATCCTGATGCAACAACTTTTGATAAAGAACTAATGTATACAACATTTTCATTATCGTCCATCGACTTTAACGTGGGTCCAATGCACCCATCGAATGACGTCAAATTATAAGGATCATCCTCTATTATGGGAATCCCGTACTTTGATGATAATTCCAATATTCTCTTTCGACGTTCCAGAGACATTTTTGTGCCAGTAGGATTTTGATAATCAGGATTTAAAAAAAGCATACGAATTCGATGTTTTCTTTGTAAAGCTACAATATCATCAGGATTTACGCCATATTGATCAACTGGGAGTAATAGCGTTCTAATACCAAATGATTGAAAGATCGGTAAAGAGAATGCGTAGGATGGATCTTCAATAGCTACTGTATCACCTGGTTTTAACAGACATTGAACGATTAGGTGGATTGCTTGCTGAGCGCCCGATGTAATTAGTATGGAGTTTGGCTCAACAACCATATTTTTATAGGTTTTTACATGTTTACAAATGGTCTCCCGTAATCCCGCATCGCCTAAAGGATGACCGTAACCTAAATGCTCATCAAAAGCATGCTCCTTAAGAATCCTAGCAAGTTGGGCGTTAGGAAGTAAATTTGCTGAAAGTTCCCCGCTTGATAGGTTAATCATTCCTTTTTGCTCAGTTTCATTACGAAGTTTCTGTACCAACGGAAGATTCGGAAGAAATGAGCCATCCTCTACATATCTACCCCAATTGGGAACTCTTTTATGAGTTAGTCCCCATATATCCGTATTTATATAAGTACCGCTTCCTTTTTTTCTGACAATTAATCCAATCGCCTCTAACTCACCGTAAGCAGTCACAACTGTACTCCGATTTATCTTTAACTTTTTTGCTAACTCACGTTCAGATGGCAATGGCTGGTCTTGAGATAATTCCCCCGATATAATCCCATTCTCTATTTGTTCTACAATTTGTCTATACATAGGTTTTTTAATTGAACGGTCTAGTATAAATTCCATTAAACTTCACCCTTTATTTATAAGTTTTCAATATAATAAAAGACACCTAGGAACGTATCATTTATCCTTGCCGGAATTGAACAGATGAAGGCCAGCAACAAGAACAGGAGCGTTTCTTTATTGCTTAAAAAACGCTTTAGGCTTCTTAAGGTAACAGGCTTTCCAGAAACCGGTGCATCTGGCATTTCCCAAAATTAATATTAATTTTTACTTTCTTATTATGTTAATGACTAGTGAAATCGTTAATCAATTAATGAAAAAACTTTCTTCGAAAATAAAGTGAAACTATTAATCAGTGAGGGTTTTCCTCAATTCTTCCCCTTAAGAAGAATACAGTTCAATTCTTCCCTAAAGATTGTTGTTGCGCTTTTTTCACTTTTCGAAGTGTATGCGTTGTTCCCCACTCATGCATTGCAACTAAAATTGGTTCTAGACCCTTTCCGTATTCTGTTATAGAATACTCCACTTTGGGCGGAACTTGCGGGTAGACTTTGCGTGAAATAATATCTTCCGCCTCTAATTCTCGCAACTGGTTCGTGAGCATTTTTTGTGTAATGCTCGGCACTCTTCGTTTAAGCTCACTAAAACGATGTGTTCCATCTTGTAGTAAAATTAGTAAGATTAAGGGCTTCCACTTTCCCACAATAATCCCTAATGCATCGTCAACACGACATAACTCTGGTTGCATTTCCATTGTATTCCCTCCACAGTATCCTTTTGTATACTATACTACTTTGAAGTACGTACTTACATTTAAAAAACCTATAACTTATACTTAGAATATACAAGAGTATTCACAAGTCGTAACATATTAGAAGGGTTGATGGTTATGAAAAAGTATCGTATTGATCAAAATAAGGGACTAGAATTTGGTCTTTATACGCTAGGAGACCATATTCCAAATCCATTTACAGGCGAACGTATTTCTGCATCACAACGCATTCACGAAGTTATTGAGTTGGCGAAACTAGCGGAGCAAGCAGGCATTGACTTCTTTAGCGTTGGCGAAAGCCATCAGGAATATTTTACAACACAAGCACATTCTGTTGTGTTAGCAGCAATTGCTCAAGCAACAAGTAAGATAAAAATCGCCAGCTCTTCCACGATTATTAGTACGTCAGATCCCGTTCGTGTGTACGAGGATTTCGCTACGATTGATTTAATTTCGAAAGGACGTGCGGAGATTGTTGCTGGACGTGCTTCGAGAATCGGCCTTTTTGATCTCTTAGGCTATAACGTTCGGGATTATGAAGAATTATTTGAAGAAAAGTTTGAACTATTATTGAAGATTAACGAAGAGGAAGTTGTAAATTGGAACGGAGAATATCGTGCACCATTACAGAATGCAAAGGTGCTTCCGCGTCCTCAAAATGGCAATATCCCTATTTGGCGCGCAGTTGGTGGAACACCCGCTAGTGCGATGAAAGCAGGGTATGCTGGCGTTCCAATGTTTATGGCTCACTTAGGCGGTCCAGTTTCTGTATTTAAACAAACCGTTGATGCATATCGTGAGGCCGCGGAACTTGGTGGACATAATCCAGCGGAGCTACCTGTAGCAACAGCAGGATTTTTCTATGCCGCTAAAACCTCACAGCAAGCGCTAAAAGAAATGTATCCATACATTAATGAGGGAATGAAGAAAACAAACGGACAAGGCTTTGCAAAACAACTTTTCGCACAAAGTATTGATCGACGCAGTGTTATAAATGTCGGCAGTCCTCAGGAAATTATTGAAAAAATCCTTTATCAACATGAAATGTTTGGTCATCAGCGTTATATCGGACAAATGGATTTTGGTGGTATGCCATTTGATCAATTGATGACAAACATTGAGTTAATCGGCACAGAAATTTTGCCGGCAATTAAAAAATATACAATGAAGAAATAAGACTAACTATCACTACTAGTGTATGTATAAACTAAGAATCTCGAATATCAAAGCCAAACAACGCACAAAAGCATCGAACTTTTAAAGTTCGATGCTTTTAATAGATAAGTGATTAGATAATTATTTACGAATTGTATTTAATGCAGTCGTCCAAGGAATCACTTGGTCTAGCATTTGGTTAACTGAATCAGCTTGAACAGCAGCTGGTTTGAAGTCTGTTCCATTTTCGAAGTCTGTAAATAATGATAATGCTGGATGTACACGCACATGTGCGACAAGTAATTCACTTAAAACTCCACGTAAATGTTCTGTTGCACGAGCCCCACCTACTGAACCATATGAAACGATTCCTGCTGCTTTGTTGTTCCACTCATCACGTAAGTAATCCAATGCATTTTTTAGTGAAGCTGTGATTGAGTGATTGTATTCTTGAACGACAAATACGAATCCATCTTGTTTAGCAATCGCTTCCGACCATGCCGCTGCACCTGATGCGTCGCCGCCAGTTTCGCCTAGAAGTGGTAATTTAAAATCTGCGATATCGATAATTGTATAGTTTGCATCTCCACGTTTATCTGCTAAGTCTTTTACCCATGCCCCTACTTGTGGACTTACGCGTCCTTCACGTGTTGAACCTAAAATAATACCTATATTTGATTTTGTCATTATTTTTTCCTCCTCTTGTTTTGTTCCGAATAATTTTTTTAGAAATCCCATATTTTCAATTTCACCACCTTAAAGTACGCTTTAGAACCGTCTGTTGCCACTCAAAAAAGTGCCAAGTGTTATGTGTGCATAGAGTGATTCGAAAAAGAATCGGTCCACATAGCGATTCAGTCACTATTGCTTCTCCTCTTCCTCAATTAACCTTGAATTCAAGGTTAATTGAACGAAAAAAAATAGACTACTTTGTATCGCTTTATCGACATGCATGAAAAGAATTTGTAAAGGCTTTTTAAATATTATTTTTAAATACCTCGAATTCAATCATCTTTAATTCAAGGTAAATATAACACGGATAACAATCCACTGTCAACAGTTTGGCTCAAGTTGTTTCAACTGCTTGGATAATCTCCATTTATTGCTTTTCACAAGCCTGTCTTCTATACTTTTAACCACGAATAGGAGGGATACAAAATGTTAAAGACGATTGTATTCGAACACTTGAAAAATGCCATGAGGGAAAAAGATGTGCTCGCAAAAGGCGTGCTAACACTACTAAAAGCAGGACTGGATAGTGCCGAAAAGGAAAAAGGTGCGGCTCTTTCGCCTGAAGAAGAAGTTGCCATTGTCAACCGTGAAATCAAACAAACCAATCAGGCATTAGAAGGTGCACAAAAAGCACAGCGTGACGACTTAATTGAAAAAGAAAACGCGAAATTGGTGCTGCTCAACAAATTTTTACCCACTCAACTTAGCGAAGATGAAGTTGTATCGATCCTGAAAGAAGCAGGAATTATCGAGGGCATGAACATGGGAGACGCCATGAAAATCGCAAAACCATTACTTGCTGGAAAAACAGACGGCAAAACAATGTCAACAGTTGTGAAAAGTTTACTCTAAGTCACCCGTACAATTAAATAAAAAGTGGGCTATCTATTGTCGGAAATACGATGATAGGTAGCTCACTTTTTCATTCTGCCAACTAATAGTTACTTTGCGGTTTCGCGTCGAATAACCGGTGCCACTTCCGTCGCCAACATTTCAATACCTTCAGCGACCTTGGAAAATGGTAAACCTCCGATATCCATCTGTGCGATAAATCGTTGATGGCCAAATAATTCATATTGGTGGAGGATTTTTTCGATAATTTGTTGGGGACTTCCAACAAATAGACCTGTTTCCGGACTGGCCAACTGCTCAAAATTGGAACGGGACATTTTAGTACCCATCCCACGTTGTTTATTAACATATACCCAATAGTTTGCGTAATACGGATAAAACTCATCTTTTGCTTGTTGCGAAGTTTTACCTATAAAAGTATGACCCGTCACTGCTATTTTTAAATCGTCGCTCGAATGTCCCGCTTCTGCCCCAGCTTGTCGATACAAATCGACAAGGGGCTTGAAACGATGCGGATCTCCGCCGAGAATAGCAAGCGCCAGTCCTGTTCCGAGTCTACCCGCTCGAACTGCACTTTCCGGTGTTCCGCCTACACCAATCCATATTGGTAATTCGTCCTGAACCGGACGAGGCGCAATCATTGCATTTTTTAATGAAGAACGGAAAGTGCCTTTCCAGTTGACGATTTCATGTGCGTTTAGTTGTTGAAGTAGCTGCATATTTTCCTCGAACAACTCTTCATAATCGTTTAGATCATACCCAAATAACGGAAAGGATTCGACAAACGCCCCGCGGCCCGCAATAATTTCAGCACGACCAGCTGAAAGTAAATCAAGCGTCGCAAAATCCTCGAATAAACGAACAGGGTCAATTGTACTTAAAACAGTTGTAGCGCTCGCAAGTTTAATCTGTTTTGTATTTTGTGCCACCGCTGCAAGTACGACTGCCGGAGCTGATACTGCGTAGTCCAAACGATGATGTTCCCCGATGCCAAAAACATCCAGTCCAGCTTCATCTGCCAATCTTGCTGTAGCCAATATTTCTTGGAGACGTTGTTGACTACTAATTATCTGCCCGGTCTGAGGATCTGGACCTAAATCTCCAAGTGTATAAATTCCAATTTCCATCCCCGGTTTTTTCATTTCATTTCCCATTGTGTTCATCTCCTACTTAAATCACTCTGAATCAGAAACCAGCGTAAATCGCTCGTTGATATATTGTGGTGTTTCAATTTCATCAACAACCGCAATGGCAAAGTCAGCATAGCTGATATAACTCTCGCCTTTAGCGTTCACGATAAGATTGTCTTTTCCTTTTTGGTAGGAACCTGTTCTTTTTCCCTCTGGGTTAAAATATGCTGCAGGACTGATGAAGGTCCATTTGATACCCTTTGCATTTTGTAAATCCTCTAAGTTCTTTCCTTGATTGGAAGCTGTTGGTACATACTCTTTAGGAAACTCAGGCGTATCAATTAAGCGAACCGATTGTGCGTCATCTACGAATAAACTACCCGCACCACCTACAACAATCAACCAGCTTCTATTGCACGTCGTGTTGCCTCCCCAAAATCTTGAATTAAGTGAACAACTTCTTCATCACTCAAGCTACGCGGAGCCCGATCAATACTGTAAAAACCTCGATCAAGCAGAGGCGCTACACTGCTTGCGCTCACCGTTTCACCGTTTGGAATGAGGTGCGGTATAGCTAATCGTCCCCCGTGATATATTTGTAAAATTGCTTTTGCTCCTTTTCTTTTATAGCGGAAGCCACACTTCTTAAGCTCGGAATCATTGTATCTCGGTCTGCCGCAAACTGTCCTTCAAAACCTTTTCCATTTTCTTGAATATAAGCGCAAGCCCTAATGACCATTCCCGGACCACTAGAACGCACTGCATAATAATCGAGTTCTGCTTCCGAAGCAGTATCATCTGGATTTGCAGAAAAAGTCGTCATGGGTGCCATAACTACTCGGTTTTTTAATTGAACTCCGTTTCGAAAAGTAAAGGGTTCAAATAACGGTTTATATGCTTTTTTCATCTCTATTTTCTCCAACTTCTCATATATGTGTATTTTTGATAAGAATTCTAAAAAATTTTCATCATAAAAAAATGTGCACTGCCGCTGCAATTTTGAGTTGCATTGGCACTGCACAAAATTGTGAGATTTACCTTACAGTTTTTAGTGCACGGCTCCAAGATAGAACTTGATCGAGCATGACGTTTGCATTGTCTTTATGGTAATCAGCAGGCTTGAATACGCTCATGTTTTCAAAGTCTGTCATAAGTGAGAATGTAACAGCTGTTCTTACGTCTGCAACTTGTAGTTCCCCTAAAATCAAGCGTAGGTTTTCATGGGCACGCGTACCACCAAGGCTACCATAGCCGACAAAACCAGCTGCCTTATTGTTCAGTTCAGGATTTAAGAAGTCTAGTGCGTTTTTTAATGCACCACCTATTGCATGATTATATTCAGGCGTGATGAAAATATAGCCGTCGAATGAAGCCATCTTTTCTGACCAGGCTTTTATTTGTTCCTCAGCATCTGGTTGTGCATTTGCTGAACCTAAAAATGGCAGATTGTAGTTCGCAAGGTCGACAATCTCATACTCAGCATCATCCCGCTTCTCCGCAAACTCATACATCCATTTTGCTACAGCATCACCATTTCTTCCTACACGTACACTGCCTTGAACAATACCTATTTTCAATTTTTCGTTTGTCATTATTATTTCCTCCTCATTTTTTCTACCAAATAGTCTGTCTAAAAAACCCATATGAATAACCACCTATATCTATTTTTTCTTATTTTCGACCATACTCTTCAAGTAAGTGTACTGGCTCCAACCACTGCTGGAAAAGTAATTTCACCTGCAAAACTTCCTCCTTCACACTAAGTTACTTTATGTAAGTAACTATACATTGGAAACAAGTAATCGTCAAGTCTGTTTATTTGGTGTTAGTTTAACTCACTCTGTTGAAACCATTCAGATTTGAATAGATATGCTTATTTCGTGAATCATAAGCTTATTCGACAATATAAAATCTCCCACTAAAACAAATAAAAGGAAGAAAAAACACCTTTATTTCAGGTGCTTTCCTTCCTTATATATATTTCTACTTTAATTCCAAATTTTCAAGACAGAGGTTTAGATTGTCGGAGCAGCGGCAGTAGAGGACTTTTGAGGGATGGCACCAATGGCAGATGAGTGATGATTTAGTGATTTTATTGACTAATCTTATGCTTTATTTTTTCAGCTATTTCTTCATATGAAGTATCCAACGACTCCGCTAGTTCTCTATACATTATATTTTGTATGTTTTCTAAAAGAACTCGATCTTGATCGTGTATCTTCTTATTTTCCTTATTCGACTCAAGTGTTTTTTCCATTAACGTAGTGACGACTTTTGCAATTTCTTTTCTGTCTCCAGTATTGACCAGACGCTTATATTCTTTGGTACGCTGCCTAACGTTTTCTATCCATTCAACACCTGGCATATGAAAAGAATTCAAAATCTCTTTTGCTTGATCTTTTTCCATCACTTTTTGCATCATAACTTGTTTAATCAATATGCTTAGCAGACATAAAGTAAGCAGTCATTCCTTCAAAAAAATAGACAAACCCTTTCCCACCGGCATCGACGACTGAAGCATTTTTCAGCTCTAATAATTTCTCTGTCGCTGCATTAACTGAGTCAACAGCTGATTCTAGTGATTTGATAAATAGTTCAGTGAGATCAACCACGGAATCTTTCAAGCGATTAACTGATTCACTCCAATCATGCATGACTGTAATAATTGTCCCTTCCATAGGGTTAGATAAAGACTCATAAGCATGATACACACCATAGTTCACAGCTTTTGCAAAGTCAGCTAGAGATATTTCCTCGTCTTCCGCCAATCCAGCGTGAATCCCGTTTAAGAATTGCGCAAAGATAAGTCCAGAGTTTCCTCTTGCACCTGTCAGAGCCGCTTCAACGATTGACGCCATCGTTTGTTTTGGCGTTTCCGCTACCTTTGCTTCTTCCAAGATAGATCTCATAGTAAAAGACAAGTTAGTTCCCGTATCATTATCTGCGACTGGAAAAACATTCAATTTATTGAGATGAATCCTTTGTTTTATAGTCGCTTTTGCACCAGCCATAATAGCTTGATATAATCTCTCGCTCGTGATCAATTCAGTCGTCATTTCATATCACCGCATCTTTCATATAATTTCAACTCGTAAATATTTCTTGGAATGATGCATAGGAAAGATTAAGATACTTTTACTAATGGCTAGGTTACATGAACTTAATCCTTCTATTTAAACTACTTATTCTTGTTTTTCTTGTACAAGTACACCATCAGTCATTTTATAAACCTTGTCACAATAACCAACTAGACCTGTATCATGCGTAACAACAATTGTAGTTGTGCCTTTGTTTTTCGTTTCATTTTTCAGTAGTTCCATTACTTCATAGGCACGATCAGAGAACAAGTCTCAGACATGACAGGCTTATCGAAACAAGTCATCCGTAAATGGGAAGAACGATATAATCTTGTAAAACCTAAACGCTTAGAAAATGGTTATCGAATATATAGCGAAAGCGATATTAATTTTTTAGTAAGTGTCAAAGCTCTATCAGAAAAAGGTTATCCGATTAAGCAAGCTGTCGATCTCACAAAAGAAAGAAATATTAAAATAAAAACGGCGCGATTACCTGGGGATGCTCTTGATCAATCACCAGTGTTTAATGACTATGTCCTCCAACTCTTAGAAAAAGGTGTTCACTGCGACGAATTAGAAATACAATTGGTGTTGCAGCAGGCATATCATTCCTTTGGATTAATTGATTTCCTAACATCTGTTGTTGTTCCTTTTCTGAATGAGGTCGGGAATAGATGGCATAGGAAGGAATGGAATGAGTATCAGGAGGCTACTTCAAGTCTTGTCGTACGAGACTTTCTCGTTCAAATTAGACGTAACTACCAAAGTCGTGAGGATGCCCCCTTAATTATTGGGGCTTGTCTTCCATCTGAGCGACATGAAATTCCATTGCATTTACTTTTATTGCATTTCATGATGAATGGCTGGGATACAATACTTGTCGGAACTTCTCCAGCTCCTGGTTCAATTGAAGCGTTGGTACAAAAGTTAAAGCCTAAAAAAGTACTACTATCAGCAACGACTACGCTGCCATTTGAAAGTGACCCAGATTTACTTGATAGATTAGACCAATTTGCCGTGAATAATAAGCATATCGATTTTTACTTAGGGGGAACAGGCGCACTCGAATACACGAAGGACAAAACACTTCGCGCTATACTTGTTACCAATTCAATTGAAGAAGCTTTACACTAGTGTAATTTATCAATCAAAACCTGCGGGAATCGTGTTTTCAAAATCAGCCTATTCTCATGAAAAGCCACTTTCTACTTGTACACGTTTTGGTCAGTGGTCATTTAGAATTAGTTGGCCTTTTTTCGTTTATTTTTTAAATATAATGGGTATTTAAATAGAAAAACCCCCGAATGGGTCACTTTTTTTCAAAGCGTCCACTATTCGGGGGTTCTATTCAATAAAAGGTTGGTGTGCTTCTGTAATCTAGTCATAAGTAATAAAACAAACAAGAATTACTTTTTTCCCTTACTTATTTAGACAAGCATGCCGCCATCTTTACTATAGTTAATGATTCCTTCAGAAGCTCGGTAAGCAAGCGCTCCTAAAGTATGAGTCGCATTGTAACCACTTTGATGAGCATATGCTGATCCACCAACAACGAAAACATTATCCGCTTCCCACATTTGTAGGTAAGAGTTGACAGCAGACGTTTCAGGATCTGCTCCCATGATAACGCCACCTGTATTATGTGTTGCTTGATATTTTGTTATATCATAATGCTCATGTAATTCATGATCAGAGACGTGCGTTGCGCCCATTTCTTGCATGATATTCTTCGTTACGTCATTCAGGAATAAACCACGTTTACGGTCTGTTTCCGAGAAATCAAATGTCATACGAACAAGTGGCTTACCATGAATATCTTTATATGTCGGATCCAAATCCAAATAGTTATTGACATGAGGCATAACTGCACCATACGTGTGAAGGTTCAAATGGCGGTTATAGTATTTTAACGATTGCTTTTTAAATTCTTTACCCCATCTTGGCGTACCTGGAGGAACTTGGTTGTTATCTATCGGTCTTTTACCGGATTGGTTTATGATGATTGCTCCACCATGTATAAAATCAAGATCTGTATGGTCAAAGTTATCGCCATTAAAGTTATCTAGCGTTCCACCGAGTCCACCAGAACCAATTGCAGTATTAAATTTACGATCATCAAAGAAACCATCTGTCCCTCTGATTATTTGGTAACAGTAATTCTTTCCAATTGTACCTTTACCAGTTTCAGGATCATAAGCAGTTCCAAGTTTTGAATTGAGTAACAAACGATTATTATTAAATGTATAACTAGTTATGGCAACAATATCTGCAGGTTGTTCAAATTTCTCACCTGTACGTGTATCTACATAAATTACCCCTGTTGCTTTTCCACCTTTGTGCAAAATCTCGATAACTTCAGAATATGGACGAAGGTCAAAATTCCCGGTTTTTAGTGCTGTTGGGATAACCGTAACGTTTGGACTTGCTTTCGCCCCGTATTCACAACCGAATCGTTCACAAAATCCATTCATTTGACATCCTGCCATGTGTTCGCCATCCGGATTTTGATATGGCTGCGAGTTGTTAGCAGCGGGCATAATGAAAGGATCCAGCCCCATTTTTTTTGTTGTTTCTTTAAACAAATCAAGTTCCGGACCATTTTTTAATGCCGGGTTCGGGAAAGGTTGTGAACGTTTTCCGCGAAGAGGCGTCTCATCAGCAGATATACCAGCCATTAGATCAAACTTCGTATAATATGGCTCCATTTCGTCGTAGGTAATTCCCCAATCTTGGATGAGAAGTCCCTCCGCAATTTTACTCTCGCCATATCTTTCAATCGTTTTTGATTTAATTTCAAAGTCATATGGTAAATAACGATCCGTCATCCCGTTCCAATGCGTACCTGCTCCGCCAACACCATTACCTAACATGAAAGATCCATATTGACGCATCGGTAATGCGCGCTGACCGCTATTATTTCTAAATGTTAATGTTTCTCTTGATAAGTCTTGCATCAATTCACCGCGTAATGCATAGCGCAGTTCATCATGTTTCATAGCAAAGTTTGCCGTTGAGCGATTTCCACCACGTTCTAATCCGACAACTTTTAAACCTGCTTTACTGGCCTCAGCAGCTATAATTCCGCCTGTCCAACCTACACCTACCGTTACAACATCTGTTTTAGGTAGTTTCGTAACCATAATGAATAACCTCTCTTCCTGCTGTTCATAGTTTATTAAACTTTTTCATACAAGTTTATTTTTCCGATATTTTTATTATTGTCTGTCATGAAGACTTGCTGGTGTAACTTTAATAAATTCTTCAGATTCCACTTGTTCAGCTGAATAGCTCATTTGAACACCTGGATATTCCTTCATCTTCCATCCTTGCATATCTTTATTACCACCATAAAGTGGATCTGCATAAGCACCCTCTAAAGTCGACTGGCGTAAAATTTCAAAGAAGAAGCTTGATTTAATACCAGGAATGTTTACTTTATCATTTTCTAGAGCTACTAAGACCTCGTCTTGCTTTTCACCATCTAGTTTCGTAAAGCTTTCATTAAAGGTAGATTGACTATAGTTTTCGATTGCCTCAATTCCCAAGTCGTAAATCTGATGATATTTTAATTGTGATTGATAACCTTGAACGGCTTCACCATCGAAAAATGGACCTTGTCTATAATCCTTGGCATTGATTCCCCACTTACCTGCTAATTGGTGATCAATATAATAAGGAACTCCTAAACCAATCGCACCTGGTCCACTTTCATCTTCTGGAAAAATTCGCTCTGTTGCCTGTCCCAGCAATATGAAATCCGCTCGATTCGTAAAATATTCTAAAGCATGATCATGTTGCTTTACTTCAGTTGTAACAACTGCGACTTCTTGTTCAGGTTCCCAAAATTGATTTCCGACCAGTCCACCTAAAATACCACCACCAACAACACCGCCAGTCACATACCCAGATCTTTTAAGAAAATCTCTGCGGGTAGATTTATTCGGTTGCTTTTTTTCCGCCATCTTATGACCCTCCTATAAACTCCAAAGAAATAGTGGAGTTTTAATTTGTAATAAAAAAGGCTGTCTATAATCTCGTATCATTTATATGATATATATAAACTAGAAGTCTTTACATATTAAAAACCTACAAAGCTTAATAACAATGTAGACAAAATTCGATATTATTCGACATATTACGACATTATTTTAAGACAGAAAATCCACTAATCTAGTAGTTTCTCTATCTTACAGTAGTCAATTATACCACGAAAGTCCAGGTTTCGCTATTTATATAATTAGTCCAATGTTTTCCTGAACATCTATCCTATCAATACCCACTTAGATGAATATTCAGTCCATTTGAAGATTGCATAGCAATTAGTAGAAGCTCACCGCGGTATGATACATGTGGAATCTACTAGACAAGGAGTAAAGACTAGCTTTAATAGAGGAGATTACGAAGTTCAGTTTCGTAAATATGTTAATAAGAATAGCTAGCATACATTTGGGCGGCAAATTAACTGTACAAATAGTAATAAAAAAAACACAGAAATAATTTATTAACCAACAGTTCTAATTCAATATATATAAGAGTAACGGGTTCTCTTCAGAGGTGAAAACAAGCAGTTTTAACATTTTGCACCCTTCAAGGGAACCCGTTATTTAAGTTGAGGCTTTTTAAAAATAAAATATATCCTCAAATTTTTTATCTAAGGCTAAACAAAGTAATAAGGCTAGTCTTGCCGTGGGAACAAATTCACCAGTTTCAATATTGCTAATTGTTTGACGTGATACGCCGACCTTTTCGGCTAATTTGGCTTGGCTCAATTTTTGCTCTGCACGCACAGTTTTTAAATTATTATGAAGGACTAATTTCACATTCATCATTTTATAATCCAGGCAATTCTATAAAGACCATGCCTGCTCCTACCAAGAAAATAATCGCTATAATAAACCAATACTTTTTTGACGTTAACACAAATTGTCCATAACAAAAAACACCCACCATACCGATTTGATGATCGGAACCTTTTTTATTGTTGACAAAAAACTCCTTAACATATAAAATACATTTTGTTAGTTAAGTTCAGTTTACTTAACTGAACTTGAAGGAGGATATTATGCTTGCAAATCATCAAAAAATGTTTAAAGAACTGACTGTCGTTTTTAGTGAATACTACTTAAATTATCTTTTGTATAATAAAAACGCACAAAAGTTCAATGCTTATAATTTAACAGCACAGCAAGATACGATTTTATTTTTCTTGAAAGACAATCCACGAATCACAGCAAATGAAATCGCCAAGAAATTCGCAATTTCTAAAAGTGCTGTAAGCCAAGTATTATCGAAGCTCGAAGCGCTAAATTTTATCAAACGTCAGGCCAATCCAAATAATCATCGCGAGCTTTTCATCGGGTTAGCAGAAGAAGGGCTCGCTTATCAGGCATTAAGCGTGGAAGCAGATAAAGAATTTATGACGAAGCACTTCGCTGACATCGATTTAGAACAATTGCAAAATGTATTACAAACTATGAAGAAAGTGAATGCATCCATTTCATCCTACGACAAATAGGACCCTGAATTGTTTGACAGTTAAATAGAGGTAATTAATTATGAATCAAAAAGAGAAAGTGTCTATTGCACTTGCATTATCTAGTTTATTTATTGCTTTTATGGGGATAGGACTTGCCGCACCAGTTATGCCATCAATTGCGAAGGATCTAAGTTTAAGTGGTGCCATTGTCGGTTACTTATTTGCTGCGATGGCATTTGCGCAGTTTCTGGCTTCCCCTTTTACAGGGGTATGGGTCGATTCAATCGGCCGTAAAAAAATGATGATCATCGGTCTTTTGTTATTTTCATTTTCAGAGGCACTGTTCGGTTTTTCAAATGAAACGTGGCTATTATTTGTGAGCCGTCTACTTGGCGGTGTGGGTGCCGCCTTCATTATGCCCGCTGTTGTTACGTATATTGCCGATAAAACGACGCTAGCAAATCGTGCAAAAGCGTTAGGTTACCAATCGGCTGCCATTAGTTTAGGATTTATAATTGGACCAGGAATTGGCGGATTTATTGCAGAGTTTGGGATACGCGCACCGTTCTTCTTTGCTGCTGCCATATCAATGATTACTGCCATTATTATTTCCTTTGTAATGAACGATTCGATTTCAACAGAGCAGCTAGAAAAAAATCGTGCATCCGCTGTACGACCAGCGTTTATTCAGGAATTTAAAAAATCTTTTCAGCCACAGTACTTCACACCACTACTGGTCGTGTTCGTACTAGCGTTTGGGCTTGCCGTTTATGAAATGATGTTTAGCTTATTCGTCGACGAAAAGCTTGGCTTTACGGTCCGTGATATTTCGATCATTATTACAGTCGGCTCCATCGCTGGTGTTGTCGCTCAAATTTTATTATTTGATAATCTGGTCAAAGTAATTGGAGAACGAATGCTCATTAATTTAACTTTACTATCATCTGCTATTTTTATTTTTATTACGATTTTTATAGACGGTTATTGGACGATGATTGTCATCACGAGCATTGTATTCTTCTCTGGTGATATTTTACGCCCTGCTGTGACATCTTTTTTATCAAAAATCGCCGGGGAAAACCAGGGGTATATTGCGGGTATGAACTCTGCTTACACTAGCTTAGGTATCATAATAGGACCGATTATTGGCGGTATTTTATTTGATATCAACATCGATTATCCGTATGTATTTGCCGCAGTTGTGCTTGTGATCGCGTTTGTTATTTCAAGTACAAAATTACAGAAGCCCAACCTCAATTAAACTTACTTTAAAATTCGCTATCTCACTAGATAGTGAGTTTTTATTTTATATTCAAATTAGTGCGAAGTGCACTTATGCGCAAAATAGGGTCTTTCATCGTGTAGTTCCACTATCTTTCAATAATGAATCATACAAAAAATCTCCTGTATAAGCAATGTCACAACAATAGCTGTGGACACTAATTATACAAGAGATATGTAGTTGGAAATAGTCTGTAATTAGGTGGTACATTTCACTAGCCGTAATCATTTTTTACGTAGCAGTCAACGGATTTTGTTGCTTAGTCTCCTGTATGGATAGATGTACTGTATAATTCCCATAATCAAGAATTTTATCTAGAAAGAGATTCAATTGTTCTTGGGCACTTACTTTTATTTTTATATGGTAACAACCTTCCCCCGATACGCGGTGAACTTCCACTGCCTCTTTGCAATCATTCATTAATCGGATAAACGCATCATGGTTTGTTGTTTTCATATAAATAATGATAAACGCTGTATAAGTAAGTCCCACTTTCACTTCATCGACTTGTAGAGAGTAGGCTTTAATTACGCCACTATCTTCTAGTTTTTTTATACGATTCCCTACTGCTTGCCCCGTCATATGAATTTGTTCACCTAAGTCTTTCCATTGAATACGCGAATTTTCGGATAGTAGCCGAAGGATCTGAAAATCTATGTTATCAAGTTCCATAATACATTCCTTTCACCGTGAAATTTTTTGAGCTGAAAGTGTTTCGCCAACCTATCGATAAAAATCAATGTACGAGATATGATTATAGTGTACCAAAATACTTTCAACGAGGTGGAGAAACAATGAGCACAGCGCTAATTATTGTAGATATTCAAAATGACTATTTTCCAAATGGAAAGATGGAATTAGTTAATCCAGATAAAGCAGCGGCTAATGCCGCTAAAGTTCTTGAATGGTTTAGACAGAACAACAAAGATAATATTTTTCATGTACAACATATCGCAGCTGATCCAGCAATGGGATTCTTCCTTCCTGATACGGACGGTGCTGAAATACATGAAGCTGTTCAACCATTGGAAAACGAAAGCATTATCATCAAACATTTCCCTAACAGCTTTTTACAGACGGAATTAGAAAGCAAATTAAGAGAAAATGGCGTAACCAAGGTAGTTGTTGTAGGCATGATGACACATATGTGTATCGATGCAACAGTCAGAGCCGCAGTGGATTTTGGCTTTGAGACAACACTTATTGAAGATGCATGTGCGACAAGAGACTTATCTTATGAAGGTAAGGACGTGCCAGCTGAACAAGTTCACTATGCGTTTGTCGGTGCAGTTAATGGCATGTATTGTGCTGTAACATCAACAGAGGATTTCTTAAAATAAGAAACACAATCTTAACTGTAAAAGGCATTTGGGAATGCGCTTATTCTCAAATACCTTTTATTTTTTCGTTTTTCGGAAATAATCATCGAATAACTATGCAGAAAACCTCCTTATTTAGCGTGATTTAAACAGTAACATCGTCTTTTACTACCACATCTAATTTTCCTGTATCTGGGTCAATCACTAAGCCGTGGACAGGCGTTCCAATTGGAAGAAGGGGATGTTTCTTAATCATATTCACACTATTACGAACGCTATCTTCTACATTTTCAAAACCTGCTAGCCATTCCTCGACATTAATTCCCGCAAACTCCAATGTGTCAAAAGTTTGTTTAGAAATCCCGCCTTCTTGCATTTTCTTAATCGTTTCAAGTGAATTAATATTGTCCATACCACAGCCATGATGCCCGATTACACAAACCTCACTTGCTTTTAGTTCATACAATGCCACTAGAATACTCCTCATGGCACTACCAAACGGGTGGGAAATAACGCCACCAGCATTTTTGATAAGTTTAACATCCCCATTACGAAGGTTCATGGACCGGGGTAATAGTTCCACTAATCTTGTATCCATACAGGTGACGATCACCATTTTCTTGTTTGGGAATTTTGTAGTACGAAACGCCTCATATTTTTTATCTTTAACAAATTGTTCATTGTATTCCAAAGCATCATCAATCATCATATAAAAATCTCCTAACTTCATATGTACTTGTTTTCAATATGTTTTTGGTAGTAACTGATCCATTCTCCCAAATTCCTTTACGAAGACTTCTAAATAAGAATAACTCTAAAATAAAAAAAGTGTCAAATATCTTTTTTCAAATATCACTTTTAGTACTTATTGTTGTCAGTATACGGACTGGGTCAAATCCCGAAATCCATTCTCCGTTCATATTTGTTTGTGGAACTGTGAATCTCTTTGTTTTCGCAATAAGTTTTATCATGGCAATTGGATTAATATCCACATTCACCTCTTTAAAAGGTATATCCGAATCATTTAGAAAGTCCTTCACTATTCGGCATACAGGACACAGCGTGGTTGTATAAACCGTAACATTATGCTTCATCTTTCATCCTCTTTTCCGATTGAACGTATGATCATCCCAAGTAAAAAACAGGACAACTGTTTAAAGTTGTCCTCATGTCTTTATGAAAAGTTATTTTACTTTTCTAATTTGACTCTTTGCAAACGTAAAGCGTTCAAGACGACCGACACGGAACTAAATGCCATCGCCGCACCGGCAACCCAAGGGGCGAGTAATCCAATCGCTGCAATCGGAATCCCCAGTGTATTGTAGCCAAATGCCCAAAATAAGTTTTGTTTAATGTTGCGCATTGTTTTACGGCTCATAATGATTGCATCGGCAATACTATTTAAATCCCCACGAATGAGTGTCACATCAGCGGCTTCCATCGCTACGTCAGTCCCTGTACCAATGGCCATACCAATATCAGCTGTCGCTAGTGCTGGTGCGTCATTAATACCATCTCCGACCATTGCCACTTTTTTGCCCTGTCCTTGTAACTTTTTCACTTCTTCTGCTTTACCTTCAGGAAGGACCTCCGCAATCACTGTGTCAATACCCACCTCTTTACCGATTGCTTTTGCTGTTCGCTCATTATCACCTGTCATCATGATGACTTTGATACCCATTTCTTGTAAGCGGCGCACAGCTTCTCGAGATGTCTCTTTAACCGTATCGGCTACGGCAACCAGCCCTGCGTATTGTCCATTAATAGCAGCTAACATTGCGGTTTTACCATCGCTCTCTAATTTTTCCATCGCCGGAAGAATCGATTGTATTTCTACACCATATTGCTGCATGAGTTTACGTGTACCAACGATAACAGCTTGACCTGAAACGGTTGCTTGCACACCATAACCTGGGATTGCTTCAAAAAACTGAATTTCACCAAGTTCGACGCCTTTATCTTGAATACCTGAAACGATTGCTTCTGCTAATGGGTGTTCGGATTGTTTCTCTGCCGCACCGATTAAGGATAAGAATTTTTCTTCTTCTTGATCAGATGCTAGCACGACGTCCGTTAATACAGGTTTACCATGTGTGACAGTACCTGTTTTATCAACAACAACTGTATCAATACTTTGTGTCTGCTCTAAGTGCTCGCCACCTTTGAATAAAATACCAAATTCAGCTGCACGACCAGAACCGGCCATAATGGACGTCGGTGTTGCAAGTCCGAGTGCACATGGACACGCAATGACAAGTATCGTGATAAAAACTTCCAATGCCGGTGTTACATCGCCCGGTCGAATCCACAAAATCCAAACAAGGAATGTGACAACTGCAATCCCTACAACGATTGGCACGAAAATACCTGAAATCCGATCTGCTAATCGCTGGATTTCCGCTTTCGAACCTTGCGCATCTTCAACAACTTTAATAATTTGTGCTAATGCTGTATCGCGCCCAACTTTCGTTGCTTTCATTTGAATAAAACCATTTTTATTAATCGTTGAACCAAATAGAATGTCACCTAGTTTTTTATCGATCGGAAGACTTTCCCCTGTTAACATCGATTCATCAACTGCTGAATTACCTTCTAGAACTTCACCATCAACGGGTATTTTTTCCCCTGGCTTCACTAGGATGGTATCTCCTATCACGACTTCTTCCAATGGAATTTCTTTTTCAACACCCTCACGAACAACAGTCGCGGTTTTCGCTTGTAAGCCCATTAACTTTTTAATCGCATCTGATGAACGACCTTTAGCTTTTGCTTCAAAATATTTCCCTAAAACAATGAGTGTAATCAGTACCGCACTTGTTTCAAAGTAAAGATGTGGTTCTTGCCCAGTACCTGCCGTAATAATCGCTTGATACACACTATAGAAATACGCTGCAGAAGTACCCATGGCAATAAGTACGTCCATATTTGCAGCACCATTACGTAGTGATTTATAAGCGCCAACATAAAACTGTTTCCCGATAATAAATTGTACCGGTGCAGCAATTGCCATTTGTACCCACGGATTCATTAAAATATCCGGTAAATAAAGAAATGACGTAAATGAAAAATGCCCGACCATCGTCCATAATAAAGGCAACGATAAGATTGCAGAAATAATTAATTTCCGTTTCTGATCTTTAATCGCTTTTTCACGGTAATCTACCTGCTCTTTATCTTCTTGCTTTTGGTGTGCACCGTAACCAAGCTTCTCTACCTTTGCAATAATGTCTGCAATTGTTACCTCTGATGGATTAAATTCAATTGTCGCCCTTTCAAGCGCTAAATTGACGCTCGCAGACGCAATACCATCCATTTTATTTAACCCTTTTTCAATACCTAACGAACAATTTGCACAAGTCATTCCTGTAATATCAAATTCCGCTTTTTGTTTCACTACTCCGTAGCCAAGCGCCTCAATTTTCTTTTCCAAATCTGCTTTATTCAGTTTGGACGGGTCATATTTGATCGATGACTTTTCTAGTGCCAAGTTGACGTTTGCCTGCTCGACACCTTCCATTTTATTTAACCCTTTTTCAATACCCGCTGCACAAGCTGCACAAGTCATTCCTGAAATCTGTATACTCGCTTCTTTTACTTCATTACTCATGATGCTTTCCACCTCTTTCATACCCACAAGGGGGTATATTCAATTCGATTTTTGGTGAGTAATCTTTAAAAAATATTTTCTCAACTTTACCTTCTGAACAAGATATATCGTTAATTTGTAATATTTTTTCAGTTATCGGGATTCGCCCTTTAATACTAGTGGGGGGTATATAATTTTGAAAAAGAAAGATTATACCTGTAGGTACAATCATATCCTCTACTTTTTACCCCCACATTGTGTAAGCAGAAATTCTGTTGTCTATTTATTAAGCAAGATCATAACCATTATCTTCAATTGTTTCTTTAATTTTAGCTAATGTCGCTGCATTTTCGAATTCCACTGCTACTTCATTGTTATTTAGGTCTACTTTAACTGCGGAAACACCTGTAAGTTCCCCCACATTTGTTTCGATTCTATTCACACAGTGATTACATGACATACCTTCTACTTTTAAGATTTCTTTCATATTAAACGCCTCCTGTTTTGTTGTTATTCCAAACCTAACATACCCCATGGCGGTATGTCAATTAGAAAGTGTTGCAGCATTTTTTATTTTGTCATTGTTTTCATGACACTCATTAATTCTTGAATTGCCTCATCGCTATTTTCTTCTTTTATCGCTTTTACGACACAATGATGTGTATGATCTTCTAGCAAAGCTAAAGAAACTTTGTTCATCGCTGACTGGATTGCGCTAATTTGATGTAAAATATCTACACAATAACGGTCATTCTCAACCATTTGATGAACGCCTCTCACTTGCCCCTCGACGCGTTTTAATCGATTAAGAAGCTGTTGCTTGTTTGGCTGAACTGTCGTCTTTATTATTTCAGTTGTTTCTGACATGTCCTTCACCCCTCAAGTTTTATTGATATACCCTATACCCCTATATTACCACTTTTATTTGAGAAGTGCAATTCATACGTTCAACAAACATTGGCAACCTGAACAAGTCGGCCTCAATATACAAATCGAAATGTTTATCATTATATCACTAGTTGACTTTTTAAATTATCTACACCATAACGGTTCACAAATTTATAGAAATCTTCTCTTTTCCTCCCGTGTTCAGCGTAAATAGCAATGACTTTGTCAACAGCCTCATACAATTGCTCGGGTTGTACTTGCTCCATAATGATTGTACCCGCTCTAACATCCAACCCTTTTGCTTTTCCGCCAATATATAAGTTATACCCATTTCTTATTTTCATAACACCAATATCATTGACAAGTGGTTCGCCGCATCCAATCGGACATCCTGTATAAGCCGGTCGAAGTGTTTTCGGAACTGGTTTTCCTGCTATTCTTTCATTAAGTTCAATCGCAACCGGCATCCCTTCTTGCTCCGAACCTTTACAAAAGTTGCAGGTCCTTAGGCTTTTCACAAAGTTCCCGACTGGATAACATGATAAGCCAACCGCTTCGAATTTTTTTCGAATGAATTCAACATCAGATGCAAGCACCTCGACATAAAGTTGTTGAAACGTTGTTAACTCGAGTTCAGCGCCATCATCCATATATTCTGCAATGACAACTAGTTGTTTGGCATTCAACTTTGAACCAAATGATATACCCCCGTTCACAGCTAGTTTAACCATTTTTTCATGTTGCTCCATGTAAAGTACACATCCTTTTTATTTATACAACTTGTGGTGCTAATTCCATCAACATCTTTATATTACACTATACATGTAAGGGGTATAATATTTTCAAAAAATAATAAACATCTCTAAAGGCATGATTTTATTCCCCCAAATGCTAGACTTGGAATAGATTTACTTTCATTTTATCATCCTAAAAGGATATTACCATACCCTCACATGGTATACAAAATGTTTGTTTTATTACTCATTATTTGTTTTTCCTTAGGTAGACGGCCCCGAACTCGAGCCTCCACCTCTGATTTAATGATGGTGATGATCTGATGCTTCAGCCTTCATATTACATAGTGTCGAATCGCCATGCTGATGCGCAGACGTCTCCAATTGAATTGTCACATGCTGAATGCTTTTATGTTCAAGATCATGTTCGATTTTATGAAGTAGTTTTTCGCCTTCTGCAATTGACATTTTATCATCCACAACTGCATGGCAAGAAAGTGCATTTAAGCCACTTGTAATCGACCAAACATGTAAATCATGAACACTTTGAATTCCTTTCGTTTTTTCGATTGTTTGAATCACGTCGTTTATATCTACATTTTGCGGTGTACCTTCCATAAGTACATGAAGGCTAGATTTCGATACGTAATACCCACTTCGTAAAACCAGCGCAGCTACGACAACACTCGCTAACGGATCTGCCCATCCCCATCCTAAGAACATGATTAGCAGTGCAGCCACAATAGCCCCGACAGAACCAAGCATATCACTAATTACATGTAGGTATGCACCGCGCATATTTAAGTTCTCTTCTACATCCCCGCCGCGCATCATAATCCATGCAACAAGAATATTAACAGCGAGCCCAATACTACTTATAATTAGCATTCCAGTTGTCGCTACTTCAGGCGGGTTTGCAAAACGCGGGATTGCTTCATAAAAAATAAATAAGGCAATTACAATTAGCGTTATTCCATTAAATAAAGCCGCTAAAATTTCAAAACGTTTATAGCCAAATGTCTTACTTCTGCTCGCTAACCTTTCACCTAACTTAAACGCAAGTAATGCAACTGCTAATGAAATTGCGTCACTTAGCATATGTCCTGCATCTGCCAATAAAGCGAGACTGTTTGTTAAGTATCCACCTATCGCTTCTATGATCATATAACTCGCAATCAATATAAATGAGATTAACAATACTTTCTTATTCGAGCCATATGTATGGCCGTGGTCGTGATTATGTCCCATATGAATCCTCCTAAAGATGTTCCCAAGAAAGGGAACACTCAGTGATGCGTCGCATGTTCAATCGCCTGCTTTAATAAGTTCATAATGTGATGGTCGTCTTCTGAATAATACATCGTGGTGCCTTCTCTTCTAAATTTGACTAATCGTAAATTTTTCAAGAATCGCAATTGATGAGATACAGTCGATTGACTCAACCCTAAAGTATTTGCAATATCATTCACGGAATGTTCCTCCGTACATAATAGGTTTAAAATACGAATTCTTGTTGGATCACCCAGCGCTTTAAAGGTTTGTGATACAACAAATAACGTTTCCTCGTCTAAATCTTGAACGTTTTCAACAGATGTCTTTTCATTCATTTCCTTTTCACCTCCAATAAAACATTTACTCACTCATATATGTATATATGATTACATGTTCATATATAGTTTATCCAGTTTGGTAAATGTCAACCCGAAAGCTATTTAGCTCTTTGCTTATTCCTTAATGAGTTTTCTTCATTTTAAATAGAAAAACCCTAGCAACCTTGTTAACGATAGTTGCTAGGCCTAATTTGATTGATTCCTTTCCAGAATAAGCGCTCGATTGCTCTACTTTTATTTGAATTAATTAAGGTACTGTTTCAATATTTGCAAACCTATTTTCAACTCGTCCAATGAGTTTTGGTACTAGATTCTAACATAACTCTGAATTCCGTTAGAATCTAGCACCTGTTTAAATGAAAAAACATTTATTTAGTAATAACCATTTCACCAAACTATGCCCTTCACATTATTTTCTTAACCTCGTCAATTCGCAGGATAAGTAACCCGCTAATAAATAAAACAACCGAACCGATATAAAAAATGATATCAACCGTGAAAATATCGATCAGAAAGCCGCCTGCGATTACCGCAAATCCAGAAAAAATCGAGATCCAAAAATGATAGGACCCAATTTGCTTTCCGCGCTCATTTCCTTCTGTAAAATCAGCAATCAATGCTTTTTCACTTGTTTTTTGCATGGCGCCCAAAACACCTAATAACACCTGTAAAATGTACACTTCCCAGATGCTCGTCACCATCGGGAATAATAAAAATAAGACAGCCGTGCCCCATGCGTTAAATAATAAAAATAGCTTTCGTCCAAATTGATCGGAAACTCTGCCAACTAGGTGATGGACGAATGCCGAACTTAACATAAACATTCCATATGCTAGCCCAAATTGCGAAAAATTCCCGCCTACTTCACGTATGAAAATAATATAGAACGGGAACACAAGACCAGAGCCAAACAACACCCAACTTTGCGAAATAATAATCCACTTTAAATTCATTGTTGATTGTACTCCTCATAAAAGTGATTCATAAACCGCTCTTCCGGATCGAACTCCCTTTTCTTTTCAAAAAAATCATCTATTCGCGGATAAGCAACCCGAATTTGTTGTTGGCTTGGGAACAGTTGATACGTCAGATAATAAGTCCCATCTAATGCCAATGCAGCGTCCACAATTTTACGTGTCGCCTGTTCCATATGAGAAGTTCCTTTTTCGGAAAGCGGATGATTAAACAGCAGAACAAAGGCGAATGTATCTTCGTTTGCATAATTTAAAAAGCCTTCGTCGTGGGCTTTCGTATATCTAACCGTTGCATTTAGTAAGTTCAAATCTTCATCTTCAGCGATTACCTTTAATTCATCCACAAAGCTTACAAAATGATTGATTGGAATAAAATATTCTTGTAAAATATCGGTCTTGTTCGAATCATCGTACTCTAAAAACTCTACAAGCGGTCTCATCGTCGTGTTGCGGGACGTTATTTTCCCCACATTCTTATCGACATGAAATTTGTTTTGGATGTTCCAACTTAACTTCTTCCCCCAATCGAACTTACGGGACAACCCAAATAAGAGCTTATTCCGTTTGACATATTGCTCTTCCTGCAACGTCGTCAGTTCCTTATAGGTTTCTTCATCTGTCGGAAACAACTCATCATCGCTGTTTAATAGTTTGAATGTTGTCGAATACATTTCATCAAATAGCGCATTTGGCACAATGGACAGTCGTGCATAGTGGAGCCCGACGTCTTGATCTGGCAAGATGGTTTCCATAAAGAATTCAGGGTACTTCTCATAATCAATTTTTTCAATTTCTGAAATGTATAAGACATCGTCAGTTAGTTGAAGTGTAACATCTAAAATCACACCGAAAAGACCGTACCCCCCAATAACAAGCGAAAAGAGATCCTTATTTTCAGTGCGACTCACTTCTTTTATCGTCCCGTCAGCCATCAATAATCGAAACGAATCGACTGTTTCAATAATTGTTCCGTATTTTGGATCACGCCCGTGGACATTGGAACTTAACGAACCCCCGACAGTGAATATATTTGACGACTGCATCACCTTGATGGATAACCCATACGGATTGATATAGTCTTGAATTTGTTTCCACGTGATGCCACTTTGTACCGTAATCTTCTTTTCATTTTCATTTAAATCGAGCACCTTGTCATATTCACTCATATCGAGCCACACTGAATCTTCATAAAAGGAATGGCCACCTTGGCTATGTTGCGAGCCAGCGATGGAAATTTTCAAGTCCTTTTCCTTAGCCATTTTTACCACTTCCACTAACGCCTCTTCTTCCTGCCCCTGCACAATTTCTTTCACCTGCGTTGGAAACAAACGACTGACGTCTTGTATTAACAGTTCATCTTTCGTTTTGTTTTGATAAAATGAGAAGATAAATAACATGACGTATCCGATAATACCGAAGAAAATAATTGACCTAACTAAATTTTCTCTCTTCTTCACGGCTTCTCCCCCCTCTGTCAGATTTCGACTTTCCCATGTATTTTTTTCTATCAAAATGAAAAGGTCGAAGCTTGGTATATGACTCAGTTGAGGAAATTCCTCACGTAGGATTTTGGATGTAACACCCTTCGCTATTATATTCGCATGGCTGCACGTTGGAAGAATGAATCAATAAAGATCACAGTAGTCATTGTTGGTTTCGAGGTTAAAATACGAAGCGAGAATTGAGCAGACTCACGGTTGTCTTGGTTTTTCGATAATTTTCTATATCCATATTATACTACACTTTTCGTATACTGAAAAATCTATCATATGTAGGTAGACAACAAAAAAGAACGATATCTCTTGCGTCTTAAGGTAAGACAAAAATAAACAGCCATCGGAACATTCCAATGGCTGTTTATTATTTTGCGCTTTACTAACCAGTAGTTCAAAACTCTGCACAGTTGGCTTATTCTGACCATGGTGAATGTAAAATACAATGACAGAAATTATTATTTTTATATTCTGGTTTAAAATGTTGAATAACATCTTCTTTCATATTGCCAAAAGTCGTTTCTGGCTTATGCTTAAACCCTTCATAAAATGCTGGAATAATTTCCTTTTTGAAATTGTTTCGCGGAAAAGCTTTTATAATCTCTTCACGCAAGTCGGTAGGGAATTGCTCAAAACCATCTCCCATCACATCTAAACCAACACCAGAAAAGAGGAGTGCAACTTCAGATTCCTTATGTTCTGCAACACCAGGTGTCGTGTGTAATGCTATAGCATCCCATACAAGACGAATCGACTCATCTGGAATTTGATATTGCTGCAAAAAGCTTCTAGCTGCATTTGCGCCATCTACTTCAAATCGTAAATCTGGGCTACTGAATTTTTTTGTTAAGCCTAAATCATGGAATAATGCACTAACATACAGTAACTCTAGATCATAATTCTGTTTTGCTTTTGTTCCATTGACCGCACCAAATAAAAACACACGATTAGAATGATTCCATAACAAATCATTCCCATGATCACGTAAAATATCTGCTGCATCTTTTGCCAATTGAGAATCCGGAATTTTGATACCTGCTATTTCTTGTCGCATGATTAAAAACCCCTTCGCAATCTATATTTCTCACTTTCATGAGTTGTCTTCATTGTAAAGAGGAATACATCATCCGTCTATTCTATCATCTCTATGATGATGATAGAAAAAAGCTATAATATAGATCTTTGCAAAGAATTAATCGCATCTTTTTCTGTATGAAAATGAAGCTTTTCGATTTCACGTACTAATAACATAATATATTTACGTGCTGCATAATTGATAAAGCTATTCTTTTTCATCACGAGATAAACTGGTCTCATTAACGCTGGTTTTTCAATACACTGGAAATATAAATCTTTTGTATCATAAAATTCAAATAATGTCCGCGAAACGACACTACTACCAACCCCATTTCGAACAAGCTTCAAGATAGATTCAGTACTAGATGTTTCAATAATAGGCTCTAACCGCCTGCCAAACTCACTACTCGTTTCATCAAGTATTTTTCTGCATTGATGCGTATTTGGAAATAAAATAAGCGCACTATCTAAAACGCTGGAAAATACAATCTTCTGCTCTTCGTTCCTTTGATTACTAATCAAGTAAAATTCTTCATCATATAATTTTGTCATCTGTAACATGTCATTGCGATTAAATGTAAAACCAATACCAAAATCAGCTTGATTCTCCAATACCGCTTTTTCCACCTGATCCGTAGTTTCAATAAACACTTTAATATTCGGATATATTTGGTTGAATTTTACACAAAGGGTGGATACCAAGTCCGTTATTTCCCCCGGTAACACAGCGATTTTCAATTCTCCGATTTCTACATTCGCAAATGCTTTAATTTGAGAAGATATATTTTGTAAAGAACTTTGAATCGTTAATGCTTCTTGTAGAACAATTTCTCCAACCTTTGTAAGTTCAATCTTCTTACCAATGCGGTTGAAAAGTGCATATCCTATCTCTTGTTCAAGCGTCTTAATTTGATGGCTCAAAGTTGGTTGTGAAATACCTAATTTTTCAGCTGCTCTTGTAAAATGTAGTTCTTTACTTACCATTAAAAAGTATTCTAAATGCCGTATTTCGATATTGTTTCAATCCTTTCTAATTAAATTATTATTGTTACTATGCTATCAAAGCTGGTTTAGAAACGCATTTCCTATATAATACTTCTTCCATATAATCAACGGACATATCTGGTTCTTCTACCTCTTCCTTATGGAGAAATTATTTTTTCGGCTAATATGTCTTGCTTCTTTACCACAATGTGTTCTTTGTTGTCAGTGGCGTGATTGGAAATTTCATTCACTAAGACAACTTATCTTGTTTTTTAAATCTGTATGACCTTCACTTGTTATAATCTCCTGGAATTTATTCAACACTCGTACTTTGCCACTACTATCTACAACTATATCAAATTTAGAATCATATGCCATGACTAGAGACAAGCGACTTTATTTAGCCATTTAGAAAAACATCTTCGAGATCTGGTTGATTTGCTAAAATCCGATGAACACCTCAAGTGACTCAGTATACTTTCGCTTAAGTTCAACTAAAGTTCCTTCATTAACAATGAGTCCGTCTTTCATGATAGCGAGCCTGGTACAGATAATACCGGAACAGGTCTCGGATTAACGATTTCCAAACAATTGGTTGAAGCGCACGATGGCCGTATACACGTGAAATCAAATAAACACGGCACAACAATAGCGATTAGACTCCCTTTGATAGAGGAGATTGAGGCTAATTGAATGACTGATTATTTTGAAGCGACTGGTCCTCTCCCTTGTATGCCTTTATGAATACTTTCAAAAACACCTTTAAAAATGCACCAATTTTAAAGGTGTTTTATATTGTCGATATACTTCAGGGTCGATAGCTTCTTTCAATTAATCACTTTGGAAATCCTTTTAAAAATAAAATAGTTCCTCAAACTTTTTATCTAACGCTAAACAAAGTAGTAACGCTAGTCTTGCTGTGGGAACAAATTCTCCTGTTTCGATATTACTAATTGTTTGGCGTGATACACCGACTTTTTCGGCTAGTTTGGCTTGGCTTAATTTTTGCGCTGCACGCACAGTTTTTAAATTGTTATGAAGTACTAATTTTTCGTTCGCCATATTATAAGCCAGGCATTTCTATAAAGACCATGCCTGCTCCTACCAAGAAAATAATAGCTACAATAAACCAATACTTTTTTGAAGTTAACACAAATTTCCCATAACAAAATGCACCAACCATACCAATTAATATACTAAGTAACTCACCGAAACTTTCATTAATTATAATTTTATACACAATCAAAAGGCTAATTACCATATAAGCAAATGCCCCTACAGCTCCTAATGCAAAATCGTTAATATACTTGCGGCCTTCATCCAACTTTTCATTTTGTGCAACTTTTAAAACTTCTTCCTTATTCATTTCGCCACCTCCGCATTTTATGACAAGTCTACTTGACAAGTTAATCATAATTGCTTTGTACATTGTTGTCAAGTAGACTTGTCAATTTTATTTGTCTATCAAATAGAAATTCCCTTGCTCATTTGGAATGCGGGCAAGGGAATTTTAGTTATCGTTAAGTTTTTATATTATAAAAGTTTGTCATTTCAAGGTTTTTTTGTATCGATAGCCATGGGCGATTGTCTTCCCAATGAATTTTTACCGGCATTTTATATGCTTTTGATAATAATTCATCTGTCAAAACTTTTTGCTTTGGTCCCGAAGCTACTACTTTTCCATCACGAAGCAGTACCACGTGTGAAATAACATCGACAATTTCTTCAATATGGTGTGTTACATAAAGTAAATGACAATCATTTTTGACGAGCTCATTCATTAAAAATAGTACTTCTTCACGAGAGAATACATCTAAACCTGTACATGGCTCATCCAGAATGAGGATTTTAGGATCACTCATTAAAGCTCGAGCGATAAGTACCCTTCTTCTTTCTCCCTGTGATAACAAATTATATGGCTTTCCACTCAAATAATCCAAACGCAGTGCAGAAAGTAAAGCGTCCGCTTTTTCCCAGTCTTCAGCTGAAACCTTCTCATACAAACCAAAGGACGCGAATTTACCACTTACAACAATTCTCTCTATTGTTTCACTCTCTAAAATTTGAGAAAACCTTTCCAATGAGCTGCTCACATACCCAATTTCTTTTCGCAGTTCTGGTAAATTCGTCTTGCCAAATTCTTTTCCTAGAACAGTAACATCTCCAGTTGTTGGAAAGTTATAGCCTGTGACGATATTTAATAATGATGTTTTTCCAGAGCCGTTCAATCCTAGAATCGCCCAATGCTCATTTTTCTTTATCTCCCAGTCAATATGGCCTAAAATTTCCTGACCACTTCTTATCCATGATACATCCTTAAAAGTAACCACTCTATCCATATCTTTTCCCCCATTTTTTTAAAAAACGTGCTCATGATTGTCTTCTTAAACATAACTTTCTCCGAGTGTTTTTTATCACTCATTTCAGAATAGTAACATTACTATGTAAATCATGCAAGGAACTCTTTTTCGGACAGCTCATTTACTCTACTTTTATATTTTTATCGCAGCTAATCATCAATATAACTAAACTTTCTCCATTTATTTTAATTTGATTCTGAAAGTGAGATTTTGTATAACTTATCGTCGTTCCCCTCTGGCGTGCCACGTCCATCTGTATTATTGGTAATGAAATATAAATCGTTATCTTCAATGAGCACATCCCGAATTCTGCCAAGTCCAGTGATGACTTCCCACTGTTCACCTGTTTCAGGATCAAATCCTAATATTGCCGTTCCTCTTAATGCTGCCACATACAAATTGCCATCATAAAAACCCATTCCAGACGGCGCCCAAGTTGCTCCATCTCCGGAAGTGAATAGCGGTGAAACCATACCTTCCTTTTCCTCATGGCCTTCAATGGTCGGCCAACCGTAATTTTGACCGCCTTCTATTTTATTGACTTCATCATTTGCAGAATTACCGTGCTCACTCGCATATAGCGTGCCATCAGGCGACCATGCAAGCCCTTGAGGATTTCGGTGTCCATAACTATAAATATAAGAATTTTGAAATGGATTATCACTTGGAATAGACCCATCAAGATTCATTCTTAAAATTTTTCCACCTAACGAATTGTTGTCTTGTGCAATACCACTCTCAGATGCATCACCTGCTGTTGCATAAAGTTTTCCATCAGGTCCAATTTTAAGTCTGCCGCCATGATGATAGGAACCACTCGGGATTTTATCAAGAAGTAAGCGCTCTTCCCTCCACACATTATCTTCCAAATGGAGTGTGATGATACGGTTAAATTGTCCGTCGCTGTCTGCATACGTATAGTAGGCATAAGCTAGGTTCGATTCTGAAAAGTCAGGAGCAAGCACAAACCCGAGTAGACCGGCCTCCGAAGCTGTTGCCAGTTCTTTCTCAAGCTCTATGCTTTGCCGTTCAATTTCTCCACTCTCTATTTTTACGATGTTTCCTGGTCTTTCCGTCAAATAGAATGTATTTCCAAACTTTTCAATAGACCAAGGCGCTTCAAGATTTTCCGCTACCACTTCCTGTTTCTGATTTCCCTGCTCATCTGTAGTTCTTTCCTGTTCATCCCCGGGATCTTGTTGTCCATTTTCAGAACAGCCAGCAAGTAGAAGTATTGCAAACAAAGATATTGCTATGATCTTATTCAACTTAATCACCTCTCCCTTTCATGAACAACAGACCAAAGGCCCGCCCTTTTCGCCCCAAAGTGTAATGTGTGTCACAAATATAGATTCACATGCTATAACTGATTGAATGGTGATTGAAAAACCATCCGGAGACATCTTGTTTCTCCCACTCTTTTTCTTTCTCCTAATGTATCCTGCGTAAAGGCGTTTTCTCCATTGTTGTTTTACTTCGTTTTTACAGAATAGCGAATCCATAATGTACCATGTTCCAATTCTTTAACGGATTCAAGTTGAAAAGCTGTTTCCTTAATGTTGGAATATGGTTCTTTTGCTGCGAAGAATCGGTGGCCGTCTGGATCACCATTTGCGATAGGAGCCAAGATGACACTAACTTCATCAACCAGTCCACTTTGAACGAAAGACCAGTTCATCGTTCCGCCTCCTCCAACCATCATTCGCTTGATATCGAAGAGGTTGTAGAACTTGTCCAGCATCACTTCATAAACAATTTGATTTTTACCAGCAATAATATATGATATCTTTTTCTTTCTGAGGAAATCCTTATAGGCGTTTGATGCTTGCTCCGTTAAAACTTCTACAATGTGAGAAGGGACACCGCCATAGCCAAAGGTATTCTCTTCAAAGGCTAATTCTCCTCGTGGATCTATTGATAAGTAATACATGGGCGCATCGGGGACTGCCACATAATCCCCTTCAGGAACGGGATCTGCGTTTTCATCTACCTCTGGTTCCTTATAAAAAGTCATGTTGTCTTCTGTTGTCGTTTTACCGTTCAAATAGCCTTGTATTTCAAACTGTTGTTTTTCAGGGTCCAGTGAAAGTTCTTGATATTGTCGACTCGCCTCTTCAAATTCTCGCAAATCCATAATATCCAGATTGCCATCAATGGACGTATGTGTGTGTATAATAACATAAGGTTTGTTCATCAATAATCCTCCTAATTTTTTATTAAATGCAGTAATCGTAAAATTTAAATGATCGCTTTACGTTTGAATCTCCTCAATTTACACTTCCCTAATTTGACCAAGTTAGTTATGATTTCTCGTTGTTCATTCGTCTCAAGATCAAATTCCAATACGGCAAATCCTCTACCTACGCAATTACATAATAAACTGAAATGATTTGAATATCCAATACCTATACCAAATATGTTCGCATGCCTATCGGGTATATGTATACCTAGAAAATTGTTACAGAGATCCGAGTCTTACGCTATTTCATTGCTGTAGCAAATGGAATTACTAACCCAACTACCAACAGTTCATTTTTAAAAAGGTAAATGTGTGAGGCATACTCTTAAACCCTCGATATTTCGTCCTTTACATCATGATATATCAGAAAAAGCGCAAGGAAATTTAATAATTTCCTTGCGCTTTTCTTGGTGAAAAATCAAGTTGTTAAATCATGTCGTAATCCCTTTAAAAACGCGCGACTCGCAGGCGATAATGCTTGATTTTTCTTCCAAACAAGATTTAAATTTGCTTCCAATGGTGGATCTAATGGCGCAAATTGAAGCGTTTGATTAGATGATGAATCAATAAGTCGATCTATACACAAAGCATAACCCAATCCTTCTTCTACCATAATAGCAGCATTAAAAATAAGATTATAGGTTGCAACAATTGGATTTTGATTGATATTTCGCCCAAGCCAACCAGAGAGTTGATTATCAACAATACTTTGGCGAGAGACGAGAAGTGGTTGATTGGTTATATCACTCGGGTTTATGACCTTTTTATGTGCAAGCGGGCTATCGCGTCTCATTAGAATTCCCCACTGATCCTGATACGGTAGTTCAATGAAATCATAATGATTTTTGTCTGTCGGGTCGATTAATAATCCAAAATCGAGTAAACCATTTTCTATTCGTTCAGAAACATCATCTGCATTGCCACTGTATAGATGAAAGATAATATTGGGATACTTTGATTGCAGTTTATTAAAAGTCTTCGCGATGATGCGCATGCCCTCAGTCTCACCACATCCAATTGCAATTTGACCATGAATATCCTCAGAGGATTCACTTAGATTGTGTTCGGTTCTATCAACTAACTCAATAATTTCTTTCGCCTTTTGAAGTAAATAGTGGCCTGATTCTGTAAGTATAATTTCACGATTACCGCGAATAAATAAAGGCGTTTCTAATCTTTCTTCCAATTCTTTGAGTTGGCGAGAAAGCGTCGGTTGTGTCAAATGCAGCGATTCAGCGGCTTTTGAAATATTCCGCTCATTGGCTAAAGCAACAAAATAACGTAACACTCGTATCTCCATAATATCCCCCTTCACCATGATATGCTCAATAAGCATATGAACGTATTTGGTATAGGTATTTGTTTTCCTAATCATATCATTCTACAATTTAAATAGAAAAGAATAAATTAAAAGGTGGTCTTTAACTATGGAAATGGATGATTTTATTGAGTTTTGCAAGCAAGGTAATCCGATTTCGGGTGAAGATAAAGAGTTACATGGGCTATTAACTCAAAATAGTTATGAAGCCATAAGGATAACGACCGAATTGAATACATCCGCTCATTCTAAAGAAGAAGTAGTCGATATCTTTAGTGAACTAACCGGTAACAAAGTTGATCCCTCTTTTATGTGTTTTCCACCATTCCACACAGACTTTGGTAAGAATATTACCATTGGAAAAAACGTGTTTTTTAACACAGGCTGTTCATTTCAAGATAGGGGTGGAATTAGCATAGGAGACGGTTCAATGTTAGGTATGAATGTCACGATTGCTACACTTAATCATGGGATAGATTTGGAGACAAGAAACACAACATTTTCCTTTCCAGTTGTAATTGGGAAGAATGTTTGGATTGGGTCAAGCGCAACAATCCTACCCGGGGTGACGATTGGGGAAAACTCTGTTGTGGCAGCGGGAGCAGTTGTCACTAAGGATGTTCCAGAAAATACTGTTGTTGCAGGCGTTCCAGCCAAATTTATGAAGAGGATATAATTAATGAAAAGGTTAGGAATTGCTTTAATTATTTTAGCAATCGTTGCCTTGTTCTTCTTTTTCATACTTCCTGTTGGTCAAAATATAGAGGAGGAATCACAAATGATTACTGGGGATTCAGAAAAAAAAATACGATTGGAATTTGATGACAAAGAGATTTTAGTATTGCTTGAAAACAATCATTCCGCCAATGCATTTTATGATCGTCTCCCATTGGAATTTGAATTCAAAGATTACGCGCACACCGAAAAAGTAACAGATTTATTAGAGCCCTTACCTAAGCCAGAAGGTAATTTTGGATATGATCCGAATCTTGGAGATTTCGCCTACTATGCGCCATGGGAAGGACTCGTATTTTATTATAAGGATTTCCGATACTCTACTGGGATTATTAAATTAGGCGAAATTGTCGCAGGGTTAGACTACCTCACGGACATGGAAGGAAACGTCTTTATATCAAAGGCGGATTAACTAGACTTTCAGAAAGTCACTTTGTTTATTCAACTATGACCTACAAAATAGAAATTTAGGAGAATGTATAATGAGTAAATTATGGACAGAATTAAAAGTTGGAAATATGACATTACCGCACCGTTTAGCAATGGCACCAATGACAAGAAGCCGCGCTTTAGATGATGGCGTACCTGGAGAATTTACTGCGGAATACTATGGACAACGCGCAAGTTTAGGTTTGATCATTAGTGAAGGGACACAGCCATCAGATGATGGTCAAGGGTATATTAACACACCCGGAATCTATACGGAAGCACATATTGAGGGATGGAAAAAAATCGCGAGTCGTGTTCACGAGGAAGGCGGCCACATTTTCATTCAACTCATGCATGTTGGACGTATCTCACATCCCGATAATACGCCCCATCACCGTCAGCCTGTCGCACCATCTGCTATTGCACCTAAAGTTGAGATGTTTACCGCTGAAGGGATGAAAGAGGCGCCAACTCCTAGGGCATTCAGCAAAGAGGAGATCAATGAAGTCATTCAAGAATTTCGCACAGCTGCTTCTGCCGCAATAAAAGCTGGAGCTGATGGTGTTGAAATACACGGTGCGAATGGTTATTTGATTCAACAATTTCTAAGTGAAAATTCAAATCACCGAAATGATGAGTATGGCGGTACGATTGAAAATCGAGCTCGTTTTGCCATTGAAGTAACGAAAGCCGTTGTTGATGAGATTGGCGCAGACAAAACAGGCTTCAGAATATCTCCTTCCTCACCATTACATGACATTGACGAGGGCGAATCTGGTCCTGATGTATATCGCTACCTTGTTGCTGAATTAGAAAAATTGGATTTAGCTTATCTTCATATTATGCACGTTGGGAATGAGCCTTTGTTAAAAGATCTTCGTCAGTTATGGTCAAATCCATTACTCGTAAACCGAGCTGGACGTCCACTTGAACAACTTACAACAGATCTCGATCATGATTTAGCAGATATGGTTCCTGTAGGGGCATGGGCGCTTGCGAATCCAGATTTTGTAGAGAGAATAAAGAACAATGCCCCACTGAATGAAGCAGATCGTAATACGTTTTATGGTGGCGGTGCCGAAGGGTATACGGATTATCCGTTTTTAAGTAAATAATCAAATTCAATCCAGAAATGATTACTAATCAGTAACCGTTCCTAAAAATATAGACATCCGTGTACAAAGCCACAATAACTTACATCTATATTGTTCCAAGGATTGAAACCTCGGCACGCAAAACGAACAGAGCTTTTTGCGAATCGCGTCAGGGAATCACACCCTGATTCAAGAATAAAAACATCCGTACTAGATTAGTCTTTCGACCGACCTAGACTTCAACGTCTTTGTCGCATTGCAATACTACGCACCTTAACGGTTCCATAGTACGGCAAAGGATGCCGAATCCATCCGACACTCTAGAAAAGCTGTTAGCTACGCTACTAAAATAAGGACAAACAAATTTGGAGTACGTGGTATCTTTCTTCCTTGCAGGTTCAGAGAAGCGTTGCTCCAAACTTTTTAAAAGAGCGGTGCTGGGTTTAAATATCTGCTTTTAATAATTCGATTTTATCGTGAAATGAATAACTTTTTCTCCAATGGGCCGTGATTGTTCGCCAATTGCTGAAATGGGATTTTTCTTTGTTGAAATGTCTAGGAAGGGATAAAGCGGTATCGTACTTTGGTTTTTCTGTTTTAAAATAATAGCCTCTTCTTGCAATCATACAAGCTGCGGCTCCATGGGAGCTTAGTCCATATCTCGTCATAAATTTCACGTGGCCGATTTGGCTTGTGTAAGCCGGATTGATCCTTTGAACTTGCACACCAAGCTTTTTCGCCTTGGATTCTATCATTCTGTTAAAGGAACTGTAGGCGAATCCCGACAACATACGAGCGTATTTGGGTCCCATTTCTCTGAGCCCGCTTTTCTTTTTAGTGAAATTCAATTTCTCAATGACCACGTTTTTCTGTACTTCAGCCGCATAGTCTAGGATCTGTTTAAGGGCGTCACTCATTGATGCCTCGATTTGATGTTTGGTACGGCTATACATTGGAACATCGATTTTCCAGTCTTTGATGGGATTTCCGAACCGATCAATTTCACAAATAGAAAAAAAACCGGCATTCAAGTCGATTCCGATTAATCCGTTGTCCCTGGATGTAGTTGCTTTCGGGGTGTCGATATCGACCGTTGCATTCAGATACCATCCTTTTTTCTTCTTTAAAAGGCGATACGTAATCGACCGGAAGTATTTTTGGGGTTTCCCGCGCCTGGTGACTCCTGCATACTTGATTTTCGCCTTATCTAATTGTTGTTGGCCATATGGAAAATGAATTTGTGGCAAGTTCACATATTTTCCGTACTTTGGAATGAAGGCATCGGCGACACGCAACCTTAAATTATTTTCTAAATCATAGGTAGCCGTCTGATTTCCAAAGGTTTCATCTTTGGAACCGATTACCATGAATTGTGCGCTTCGCGCTTCATCCCACTCGATTTTCCATTCGTTATGTGTTCTATATTGGTTTTCAATTAAGTGAAATTGTTTGTGAAACAATTTTTTGGAACCAAAACAAATACGGAGTGTATTGGTTTCCTCGTCTGTTTTCAAACGGTGTAATTTTTGTTGTAGATTTCTTAGTCTTCTTTTCTTTTGATGAAGAACAAACTTTGTGCGTCTATATTTTTTCAAGTGCTTTTCATACCGGGAATCACTTCGTTTGATTGTTTGTAGCTTTACAAACTGCTTTTCTTTTTGTTTTTCTCTTTTCCTTATGAAAAGTTGTGCAGATTTAACTTTGTCTTCCACATCTTGAATATCCACTTTTCTTTTTTCTTTCAATGATGATACTTTTCCATCTAGTTGCATTCGTATTGAATTAAATTGCCGCGAAGTGATGCCGTATTCTTTCGAGAAGGTCTTTTTCAAAGAAGCAGGGGCTATGCCCTTTATATGGCTTTGAACAAATAACTTTCTTTCTAACATACCAAAAAACTTACCGTACTCTTCAAAATACATATCCGTGGTTAGCTGATCATTCAGTTGGACGTTTTTGATTTTCGTCTGGTAAGTTTGCAACATTTTCTACCGCTCCCTTTATTTGGTTTTCTAGTAATTTGTTTTTATAACTAAAAATCCCGTAGACTTTTCCGGAGAAAATCACAAGAATGAGCTTTCCTAGCCTAATCCCATTTTTGTAACTTCTTTCCAATTACGCCCAATACATCCGCGGCTTCGTTCAATCTATATAACTTTTCCATACTTAAATTATAAACTTAGTCACAACATTTTGTCTACTGATGTATGCGGTTCTGGTAACTGCTGAAAACCCTATTTTTTTATAATTTTGGATGATTGATCTTTATACCAATAAAAAAAGTATACAGTCGCCATGAAATAAGAAGACGCGGCGAGCAAACTTTCTCACGCCATCTTTGCCTTCAGGAATACCTTCCGCGACAATTTCATCTTGAAAATCACCCTTGTGTCTTCTGACGGTATGGGGTGATTTTCTTGTTTTCTAATACAATTAGTCGTCATCCATATTGACAAAAAGTGTATGATAATTAAGCATGCCCTTGATTTGTTTAATATTTATTCTCTCACCCTCTAAGAATCGATTGAAATCAAAGATAACCGGCATTCGATTACCACCAATTGCAAACAAAGCCTTCTTTTCTCTTGGAAGATAAGCAGATGTGTGTATTGTTCCTGCAGAAGCATCATATTTGCTGGAAAATATCTCTTTTTCTTGATCGTTCAACCTTCGATATGCCTTATATACATCTGGATTATCACTTATCTGACGTTCCAATACTTTCTGTCTTCTCAAAGAATCGCCTGTACGATAGCGGTTTTCTTCTGTTAATACTTCAAAATGATTCGTACTAATATTCGACTTCCTCGCGATTACTTGTCTCGGCGAAGCTTCTACAACAAATGTTTCACCACTTGGATCCACCAATACATAATTAAATGACGTACGATGGGGAATTTCTTTTAATAAAGTGATTGCCTCTTCTACATCGGCACAAGTTTCTAAAATAATCCGGCCAATCATATTGCAGACAAATCCATTTTCCGAGCCTACTCGGTTAATAAAGTTGTAGCCCATTGCAAGCCCTTTTTCATTCATTCCATCGGTACGTCCTGTGATTTGCATTGAAGGACCTATCGTCGCATATCCCGTATCTGTTGGCTGATAAACGACATACCGCCCTTCGTAGTAACCAGGATGACTGTCATAATTTCGGATCATAAATTTGGATCCTGTTAAAATAGAGCAGCCACTTTTCTCATAATCGACATAATAACCGCCAAATTCTCTGAGCGCATCCTCCATTGTCCAATTGAGTGCATCTGCTAGCCCCTGTAGCTCATCTAACATACTAGGAAGAAATTTGGAAAATAGTTGAACTGCCTCTTCTTCATTTATAGCAAAATGATGTTTTCTCCTTTCAGCCCATTGTTTTTCACGATTAAACAAGATTGGAGACTTCTTTAACAACTCCCCCTGCATATAACCGAAATCATAATGATTTCCTCTAAACTGAACGACATCGCTATGATAATGATTCATATACACCATCTCCTCGTTATAAATAAAGTGAAACTCAATCCGTGGGGGTTTTCCTCATCCCCGAAAGAAGAATGCAGTTCAATTCTTCCTAACGGATTGTTAGTTGAACCAATCGGGCTTTTACGGGCAGTTGATCGCCCACCTAGCCTTATCGTTTTCCTCAAGTCTTGAGGTGGGCGTCTTACTGCCCGTTAATGTGGGATAAAGTGAAACTTCAATAAGTGGGATGATCTCCCCCACTTATTGTTAGTTGAACCAATCGGGCTTTTACGGGCAGTTGACTCCCACCTATCCCTATCGTTTAACTCAAGTCTTGAGGTGGGCGTCTTACTGCCCGTTAATGCGGGATAAAAAAGGATAATAGAGTCTTCTTACTCGAATTTTCCTTCCCTATAATCTTTGTAAGCCTGTGCAATCTCTTCTTCCGAATTCATCACAAATGGACTGCGTGCGACAACTTTTTCTCCAATTGGTTGTCCAGCATATAAAAGGGCGCGCAGTTTTTCTGTTGCATGAATGGTCACTTCAGTTTTTTCTTCACCCAATCCACGGTCAAGCCAAAGAATTTGCCCTTTTTCACCTACCGCATTGTCTTTACCAAACATTCCTTTACCATCTAAAATATAAAGAAACCCATTATAATTTCCAGGTAAATCTTGTATAACCGTCACACCTGCATCAACATTAAATTCTACCATCGTGACAGGTACGTGATTTTTCGTATTAGCCGATACACCCATCGAAGATCCCGAAAACACACGCATCGTTGCCCCGTCCTCGTGTCGAACTGGCATATCCTGTCCGCGCATATTTTGATAACGTGGTTGAGTCATTTTCTTGTCACTTGGAAGATTGACCCATAGTTGTAGGACATGGGCAACTTCGTCAGCAGCCGGGTCCTCCGTATGAATAATCCCTTTACCAGCTGTCATCCACTGGACATCACCAGGTTCTAGAACACCTTCACCTACTTTGTTATCCATATGTTCAAGCTTTCCATCAATCACATATGTGACAGTTTCAATACCGCGGTGCGGGTGCATTCCAAATGTGCCGCGTACAAAATGATCTTCTGCCATCAATAAAAATGGATCTACGTCCTCCCAGTGATTCGGCTCAATTACTAACCCAACTTTATGACCTGGTGATCTTTCTTCAACTATGACATCTCTAACACTTCTAATTCCTCTCAACGCTATGTTTTTCTTACTCATTTTTAACAGCCTCCCACAATTATTTTAAAGTGAGTGTATAGGTCTTATATGAAACAGTTGCATTTAATTGTACTTTACGTCAAGATCAACATTCCTCCAAATTATCCGCTCTTTATTAATTGAATGATCTTTCTTTTCACGTCTTTGAATTTCGGTAAGTTATTAAAATCTACTATTCTTGTAAACAATGAAAAAGTTGAAGATCCGGTACTCGGCTCCTCAACCCATGCGCGTTCTTACACGTTAAAAAACGTGTATCCATTAAACTCTGTTTTTGGTAAGGGATTTAATTGTAATCCAACCGTATGATGATCAAAAGCGATTTGCGCCAGTCCACGCGTCATATCTGCAACATCCATTGACGCCATTTCCTCCAACGAACTCACTATCATCCCGCCCCTTTAGGAAGCGGGCTTTTTCGTTCGTAAGTTCTGTAATTCGATGTGGCATTTCCACTGAACTTTTTGAACAACCTCTAAAAAAAACAGCTGACTAGATCCCATTATTTTGGTTGCCCCTTCTGTTCTTCTTTCTTCCAGGCCGGATCACCATGCTCGTGAAGTTTTTGATTAACTTTATAAACCGAGAATGGTATCAAGAAAGCAAGCAACGTGCAAATAAATATTAACTTTCCGGGTAAAAACCCTAAGAGTTCACCCATATTACCACTTACTCCTCCCCTTTATTTTGTGATTTTTCCGAGTCTCCTGCAGATCGAATCCTTACCTTAGTTTTTACATGAAATGTACTTTCTCGAAAATAATTGTCACCATGATCCCAGTTATCCTTTACTTTTTGCCATGTTTGATAATGTCTTTGCTTTAATTTACTTTTCAATCCAAAGACATCAGCACTTAAGTCGTTTTGTGCCTTTTCAATCGTCATCTGAGCGATTTCCTGTATTTTATCACCAGCTTTCTTTTCAATTTCAGCTACAGTTTTAGGACTCATGATATTTTCCGTACCAAAAACTTCTACAATTCTACCTTCTGCATTTATATTTACGGATATCGTTATCGTTTCCGGATTTTTTGTATCCATTTTAATCTTACTACTTGCTTGATTAATATTAAATGTTATCAAATTTCCCTCATGCTCAAATTCAATTGGACCTCCTGAAAATTCGCCGATTATTAAATTCAAGCCTTGCATTTCTTGTTTATTTAGGGTTCCAACTAACTTACCTTCATATCCATGAAATACTGCGCCTGCTTCATAATTTATTTTCTTATCGGAAGGCGTATATTTAGGGAGCGTAAAACTGCTATCGGATAAAAAAAACTCATGCATATCACCAAGTTGCACAGGCTTTAAAGTACCTATTATTCCTAAGTTTTTTTCTAATAGTAAAGTATCCATATAAAGCGCAGGCACTTTTTCATTTTCAGGAGTGATATCAAGGATTTTTTGTGCCTTTCCTTCAGCAATGATTATTTTCGTTACTCTTCGGATCTCATGATTGCGGAAAAACACATCCATAATACTTGGAAACAGATGTGGTGTACTGAGGACATCTTCGGAAACAACAATAACCTTTAAATGTTCTAAAAAAGGCATTATATTTGTTGACGTTCTCATCTCTTTATCTATAGCAAATAGGCTATCCCCGCTAGCTGATAAATTCAAATATGCTTTTTGATTTCCCCCACCACCATCACTAGGACTCCCAATTCCAGGTGGTACTACTAATTGGTTTGTTAGCGTTACTTGATGATTACCGTTTACTTTTTCATCAGCTAAATCAATCGCTAATCCGACTACAAAACCACGTTCTTCAATATTAGTCTCATCCCAGCAACCCGTTAATAAAAAAACAATTAAACAATAATAAAGAAAATGAAATCTTCTTTTATTCACTGCCTTTCACTCCCCTTATTTTAGCAACTGAAAGCAGCAAAACCGTCACAGATACAGTAAATGTAATTAAAGCGTAACTAATGACCTCGCCAAACGTTGACACTTGAATATAGTTTTGGGGAAGCATAGTGATATAGTACTGGATCGGTGCCAGAACAAGTATTATTTTTATCTTGGCTATCTTTTTCATGACAGAATTAATCGCAAGTACAGCTACATCAAATGTCATTGCGGCGGTAGTAAAAATAGTCATCAACCAGATTACAAAGAAAAGGGATTCAACCCTCTCTAGTAGCATCCCTGGTATCTCCGCTCGCTTCGCTAATTCAATTAATGGATTCATCAGATTAGCTGTGGCTACTTGACCATAAACACCTAGAGTAGTTATATAAATCAGGATATATAAAATGATAGGGATGCACATACCAATCGCCGCTGCCTTAGGGGCTTTTTTTGGATTCTTAACGAATGCAATATAAAATAGAATAACCCCAAACCCAAGATAGGATGTAATACTTGTTTTAAATCCCTTTGCATATCCAGCAAAACTTGTTTTAAACACGGGCAATAAGTTATTGAAATCAAACGTTTTTAAATTAAAGAGCAAGATAGCACAAGCAACCAAGATAATAATTGGTAAAAAAAGCATATTCAATCGAAACAATCCAACCCGTGAACCTGATACGGCATAAACAACTACGAGTAGAAAAACAAGTGCAATCACCTCAATTGGGGTTTGATCAAGCAAATAATCTTTAGTAATACCAGCAATATTACGTACAACATAAGAGGAAAGGAGTAAAAAAAATATCCCGTATAAACTAGTCAAAATGATTGCCACAGGTTTTGTTACGATTAAAGATGCATATTCGTGAAATGTTTGATTAGGGAAACGTGCTGCTAACTTAGCTACCATCCATGTGAAAAAGACAAAAATTAGCCCTGTGATTGCTAACGAAATCCACCCATCTGACCCAATCGTAGCTTTAGCCAAAGTTGTCGGTAAAGTGAGGATCCCTCCTCCAATTACTACCGAAGCTACAGCAATCATGAGTTCTTTTTCTCCGATTTTTCCGTCTCCATATTTAAACGTTTTCATGAACCTTGCTCTCCTTTATCTGCGGACGTTTCATCCTCTGTTTGCAGATATTCTGGGCGTTTGGTTAACATTGTTCTTGGGGCTCGTAGTACAAGATCTTTAAAGTCCCTTAACATTGTAGGCGCAAATGGAGTAGAATAAGGCACCCCAAAACTCGTTAAGTTCACCACATGAATGCTAATCATTATAAAAACAAGGATAATTCCATAAAGACCGAAAATAGCTGCTGCAAACATAAATGCAAAACGAAGAATCCGTAGTGCAATACCAAAGCTGAATGTTGGAGTTGCATAGGCCGCAATTGCTGTAAGTGAGATAACAATAACCATAACTGGGCTGACAATACCCGCCTGTACGGCAGCTTGTCCAAGAACTAGTCCTCCAACAATACCAATCGTTTGTCCAATTGGTGATGGGAGCCTTATCCCCGCTTCTTGTAATAATTCCAACGTTATTACCATAAGGATTGCTTCTACAACAGGGGAAAAAGGGACCCCTTCTCTAGACGCAGCTATTGAGAAAGCTAGTTTAGAGGGAAGCAAACCTTGATGAAATGAAACTAATGAAATATATAGACCAGGCAAAAATAATGCTAGAAACGCCCCGAAATAGCGTAACATCCTCAGTAACGTTCCATATAGCCAGCGCTCATAATAATCTTCAGGGGATTTAAAAACATCACTTATTGTTGATGGCGCTAATAAAACAAATGGAGTTCCATCTAATACAATCGCTACTTTTCCTTGCAAGAGAGCTGCTGAAACCATATCAGGCCTTTCTGTTTCTAACATTTGTGGAAAGGGCGATAGAAAGCTATCTTGAATCCATTGTTCGATAAAACCTGATTCGGGCGCATCATCGACATTAATCGTTTGAAGTCTACGATTAACTTCCTTCAAAATCTCGGGATTAATAATACCATCAACATATGCTACAACAAGATTTTGCTTGCTACGACGTCCTATTTGATGTGTCTTAAAACGTAAATCCGGATCTCGAATATAACGGCGAATTAGCGCTAAATTCGTACCTATGTTTTCCACAAATGATGCCCTTGGTCCACGTATTAACGTTTCTGTTACTGGTTGTTCAATAGAGCGCGTTTCCCCACCTTTCGCATCGATTAATAGGACGGTATCTATTCCATCTAAATAGAACACGACACTCCCAGAAAGGATGGCATTGGAAACGTCATCGATTGTTTTACCTTTTTCAATTTTACTAATAGAGATAAATTCCTTATATATTTTATCTAAAAGATCTGTTTCATCAACTATTTGTTGGTTCTTCATTTTCCCTTGGAAGTTTTCCAGTAAGGTATTTTGCACCAAATTTCTGTCGATTAAACCATCTATATAAACAATGGCACACTTCGTATTCGCCTCACCAATTGTAAACTCGCGAACATTTAAATCCCCTGGACTATCTAACATTTTATGTAGATTTTCTATGTTTTGATTAAGTTCTCTAAACAATTCGATGGAAAAACTTTCATTTGATGTGTTTTGCTGTTTCATTTTTCTTTGTCTGTAACGTGCCATTTAATCCCTCTCACTCTCCAACAGCTACTCTCCTCCTTTTGCCCAATAAGTCATATTATTATACAAAACATGAAGAGACCATCAAATTAAACTTCTATAAAAAGTTAGTTTTCCGACATGTTGTTGGTTCTCAAGTTTAGCAAGTTTTTGAACACGCATTTTGGTAGGTATTATCCCTGTTCTGATTATCTATTCAGCTACTTTATTCACCACTGCTTTTTATACCCATCGATTTGAAAAGAGATTATTGAACAAACGTATAAGAGCTACATAATAGGATAGAAAGAAATTTCCATTATACTGATGATTAGGATACAAATAATTCTGCAAGAAAGAAGGACTCTATATGCCATTTTATGTGATTGCAATCCTCGTTATTGTGATGGACCAGCTTTCTAAATATCTAATTCGTTTCTACATTGACATTAATGAAACATTTTCATTGTGGGGAATACAACTCACACATATCGAAAATAGTGGAATGGCAGGAGGTTTATTTCAAGGCTACGCACGGCTCTTCGGAGTTGTGGCTGTGTTGTTCGTGATAGGTGTTTTATATCTTCGCAAAACCGGAGAAATAAAAGGTACTCTCATCGATTGTAGTTTTGGATTCCTAGTCGGAGGAGCAATTGGTAATGGCATTGATAGACTTTTGTTTGGGCAGGTGACAGATTTCATCATTCGCTCTGGAGGAATTCTTAACTTGGCCGACCATGCTATTGAGATGGGGGTGTTACTGCTTATTATTTATGTAGTCGTTAACTGGTTGAAAAATAAGGACTAGATTCTCTAGTACTTTATAAGGAAAACCCCATCGATAAGAACAACATAAAAAACACCAAACCTTACCTCCTAGCGAGAGGAATAGGATTGGTGTTTTGTCTTATCGTCAGTATTAATCACGCAATTTACTTAGTTCCAGCCGAGCTTCGTCTGAAAGTGAGCCGCCGATATCCATCAATTCAACAATATCTTTAAAAGCTCTTTTGGGAATCGCTAAATCCGCTAGTTCATCTGGAGTAAAACCTAAATTGATATCATCTTCTCGACCATCTTTCAATTTAGTAACGAAGTCGGGTTCCGTAACGAAAGGCGTAGATGCACCAACCATGTCAGCGAATTGAAGGGCTTCTAGTGCTTTTTCTGGTGAGTTGATGCCACCCGTTGCCATAACCGGAATACGGCCAGCAATATGGTCGTACACAACTTGATTCATAAATTTATCCTTAAATTTACCTTGCCGAATGGTTTGTTTATAAATATTTTTGCCCCAACTTGCGATAGCTAAGTATTGGATATTAGCGACTTCCATCACTTCATCCATGAAATAAAGAAAGTCTTCAACACTATAGCCGATCTCACTGCCACGTGTTTCTTCCGGCGTCCCGCGATAACCAAGAATAAAGTTAGCAGGTGCTTCTTCATCAATGACTTTCTGAACAGCTTGCAGAACTTCAATCCCAAAACGTGAGCGATTTTCGATGCTCCCAGCACCATATTCATCATCACGCTGATTGGAGAAAGTGGATAGAAATGTTTGGATTAATAAGCGCTGGGCACCTGATACTTCAACGCCATCAAAACCGGCTTTAATCGCTCGCCGTGTTGCATCAGCAAATTGGGTAATCACATGTTTAATTTTACGTTTAGTCATGGGTAAAACTGTATGTTCAACGGGACTCTTTAAGTTCATTTCACTTGGACCATAAACGACACCGAAGTCTTTAAGCGATGTTACGGAAAACCGACCAGCATGGGTTAACTGAATAATTGCCTTAGCGCCGTCTTTTTTCATCGCTTGCGCGAGTTGTTTAAGCCCCTCGATGCTACGATCATCATCGATACTAAAGCCATATTCAAACAACTGACCATATTCTTCGATATACGCAGCACCTGTAATTTGTAGGGGTGCTGAATTAGCACGTCGTTCTGCATAAGCCAAGTCTTCTTGTGTAACATAACCCTCAACGGTGGAAGAATTAGTAATCATTGGTGACAGGACAAAACGATTATCTAATTCAATACCATTTGGTAGCACTATTGTTTCAAATAAAGGTCTGTATTGCACTGTTGTTTTCATTTCATATTCTCCAATTCCTGCAAAATGAAGTGTAATTGTTAACATTAACTAAAATCTAACGGAGGAGAGGGACTTCTGCTAACTTAAGTTAAATGCTTTTGCCAATAATTCAATCGCTTTTTTACGGGCTTCTAACCCTGGTATAAGTGGGATTAACATTAATTCATCGGCTTTAAATTGAGTAATCAACTCATTTAATTGCGCTGTGACGCTATCAATATCACCAACAACCATTCGGGTCCGATTCGCTTGAATGGTTGTCTTTTCCGCTTCTGTATATTGATAACGGCGGGCTGTTTCCACCGATGGAAATTCACTCAACTGACTGAAATTATCATTGCCGAGCAACCAGAGATCTAAAGCTTCCGCATATTCTTCCGCTTCTTCATTCGATTCTGCAACGACTACAAATGGCGCAATGGATACTTTTGGTGTTGGCATGAAAGGCGAAGGCTGAAATTCATCATGATAAGTCTTTGCCGCTTGTATACCGATAGTTAATTTATCAATACCAGCAAGTGGAAATAAGCCAAAAGTAAAGCCGATTCCTAACTTAGCGGCTATTTTGGCATTTTTGATACTAGTTGATAATAGCCACATCTGAGGAACAGTTGGAATCACTGGATGAGCAGCAATACCATGGAATCGATGAACTTCATTCACTTGGTCACTTAAATATTTAGTTAAATCGACAATACTCTGTTCGTAATTGAGTTTACTTTTTTTATTCTCATTCAACGTTCTATTCACAATAGGGGTTCCAATCGTATTCCCCAAGCCCAAATCAATTCGATGAGGATGAAAAGCTTCGAGAACCCGGAAATTCTCAGCCACTTTGTAGGGACTGTAATGGGGAAGCATCACGCCGCCCGAACCGATACGAATACGCTCTGTCGCATCTGCTAAACGCATCATAACCAGTTCAGGGGAACTACTGGCGAAAGCAGGAACATTATGGTGTTCTGCCATCCAGAATCGTTCATACCCTAACGATTCCGCTAATTGGGCTAGCGTAATCGTATTCTGTAAAGCCTCTTGGGCATTGCTGCCTTCGTCAATTTGAGCGTAATCCAGGAGCCCTAATTTAACCATCTTTAGCCTTCTTTCTAAGTCTAATGGCGCTCATGCTTCAGTTGTTGGAATACTTAACATAAAATTGACTAACGTTTCCTTTGTTAAATTTCCAAAATAACTTGCTAAATCCAGCGGCTCTAGCGCTTGTAATAAATCATCTTTTCTTAATCGCATCCCCATCAGGGCCTCTTCAACTTCTTTCACATCTTTCGTTCCGAAGTAATCGCCCGTAATCTGAATGGCAGAAATTTTAGCGTGTTCGATACTTAAGCCGATACTAATCGTTCCAATTGGAAAACGTTCCGTTAAATGATAATCAAACTGCATAAAGCGACCATAGTTCCAGTCCCAATTATTGTATTTCTCAGTGGCGATTTTATCGACCTCTGCCCAATCTTCTGGGGTTAGTTCATAGCGCTTTGCTTGGCTCATGTCATCAATTTCAAGTAATTTACAAATCATGTAATCAGTAAAGTCCCAGACCGTCATTTCTTGATATTCAGGTGCTAAATGGTGACGGATCGATCCTACCCGGCTACGGACTGATTGAATACCGTGTGATTCTATTTTCTTTTGGTTAGGATTCAACACGGACACCATTGCTTCATAATTAGGATCTAATAGCAAAGAATACCCAGCGTAAATCCGCCCTTTCTGTAACGTCATCGCTGCTCCAGAAACTTTCTTACCTTCAATAATCAAATCATTGCGGCCTTTTTGTTCTACATGATCCACGCCTAACTTCTGAAGTGCCTTGATGGCTGGCTCATACAAACGTGTATAATTACCGAAAATGTCGTTATTACCGTCAAATAAGAAAGAAAAACTCATATTACGGTCATCAAGATAAATTGCACCACCACCTGTTTCACGGCGAACGATTTTAATATCATGTTCATCCATATATGGTTGATTGACTTCCTCATATGCATTCTGGTATTTTCCAATTTGAACAGCAGGTTGCATCATATATGGGAACAACACATCATCATCTAAGAAAATATGATCTTTCACATATTCTTGTAAAGCCATTGCTATTCCGGGATCGTAAATCCACTTTCCATCACGTTTCGATTCAATTAAATACATACGATACCTCCATTATTCATTCGGTGCGAAGCTATGTAAAACTTCAGCAATATCTTCATTAATTCGCACCGCTTGCGGACGAATCGCATGCGGAATGAAGTAATCCTTCTGATTCATTGTCACAAACAGGGCTTTAGGATTTGCCTTCGTCATTTGTTGGAATGGATGTTTGATAAATTGCGGTGTTGTGTGCCCAACTCCAATTTCTAGAAAGAGTATTTTCTTCTCTTGATTCTCTGTTAAAAATTGATCATAACGTTCTTTCTGCTCATGGAAATGATCATCCTCAACCATTCCTTTTTCTTCATTACGCTTGTTCACTTCCATCACAGCACTACATTCCGGACAGCGAGGGACTAATTCTTTTGGGATCTTCATATCTGACTGTTGCCGGGCCATTTGGCGAATTAAGCTTTCATCGTGATAGGTCTGTTGATGACAGTGATTAGAACATTGCCACAACCCGTATTCTCCTTGAATACGAAAGACTTTCTCCATATCGAACTCAGCCGCATAAAACGCATTATCGGCATTGGTCGTAATAATATGATGATTTTTATCTGTCATCATGCGACGCAAATCGACGTATGCTTGTCCGACTGGTTGATCAAAGAAATTCAACAAACTGAAGCGACTTTGAAAGGCCCAATATTCTTGTTCATCTTCAAAATCAAAGAGACTTGCTTGTAACATATCAAAGAAACGATACTTCGCAATGAAATCAGGAAATGCCTCAGTAAATCGTTTTCCTACATAAGTAAATCCAGTTGCTGCAGACATCCCCGCGCCAATTCCGATGACAATTGCTTCGGCTTCTTCGATTAGTTGATGTAAAAAGTCAGCTTGTGACATTGATGATTCCACCGTTAATGTCTGCCAATGTGTGTTAAGTTGCCTCATATCAATCTCCTATTCTTTCATCCCTAATAATGTCTGGTATATCTGTAAGTCATCATCTTTAAATACATTAAAGATGACGTTAAGTGTTGACCCGGTGTCCTTTAAATATGCCTTCACAGTCTGAATCGCAATTTCAGCCGCTTGTTGCTGTGGAAAATTAAATTCACCTGTCGAAATGCAGCAAAAAGCAATCGTCTCTTGTTGGTACTCATCAGCCAAGGCTAAACAAGAACGATAAGACGAAGCTAATAATTTCTCTTTTAAAGGTGAAACACCACGCTCATCGATAAATGGTCCGACTGTATGAATGACATAGTCTGATGGTAAATTGTAAGCCTTCGTTATTTTTGCTTTACCCATCGGTTCTTTGCGACCTTGTGCTTTTATCACTGCATCACAATCTAACCGCAACTCTACTCCAGCATATGTATGAATCATATTGTCAATACAGTCATGATTCGCTTGCATACAGCCTATAAAATAACTATTGGCTGCATTGACTATCACGTCTACCGTTAGACTGGTAATATCGCCTTGCCATAAATAAAGTTGTGGTTGCACAGCTACTAAATCATTCAATGAAGTTAATGGCCGTTCGTGATTCCACTGCGTTAAGAAGGCATCCTGAACCTCAATAAATTGTTCCGTCACCGGTTCGGGTTGTCGGATATTACACAGGCCGCGAAATAACGCTAATTTTTCTTCTATAGTATCCATTTGGGACTGCTTCATTTTCTCCCGGGTATTCGGGTTCTCATTCGATAAATATTCAATTAGATAATCGAGTCTCGCTTCTTGATTCATATCCTACTCCTATGATGAGATATACTAACAAAAATAGTCCTATTACTAATTAAGCATCTTCCAGTCGGCTAAACGCCTCTTCATCAACATCTGTTAATTTAACTACCCAATTTTCTTCTGATTTAGCTGAATTCAATAATGTTGGTTCACTTGTTAATACTTCATTTCGCTCAACAATTTTACCCGCCAACGGAGAAGCCAATTCAAAAACAGTTTTCGAAGCTTCCAAATCTAAAATGACATCATCTACTTCAAGCGTATCAGCATCTGAAAATTCTACTAAACCTACTGTACCAATATCATCTTGTAATTCTGGCGTCATACTTACTGTATAAATGTCACCGTTTTTCTCAACAAATAAAAAATCTACACGTTTTTTCATCAATAATCCCTCTTTCTTTCTTACTTAAATTTAATCATGATATATCAACAATATATCATGTGTTATGAATAATCGAACGGAACGTCTTGCTTTTAGTAGCAGAAAAAAATCTACATAAAGTCTCTGCTAATAACACATTCAAAGCAAAGTCATATTTTCCAATAATAAAAAGGCCCTGTTTTGAACAAAGATTGCTCAAAACAGGGTCATTCTTTGTAAAGCACTTTACAATTCCCATAAAAAACATTGATCATTTTCAAGGGTATTGAAAAAGTGTAGTTAATATAGTTTCTGTCATTAAACTTGAATTAGTGCTCCGTCGTTCGCTTTCCTGCGGGCGAGCGCCAAGCCGCTTCGTCGCTACGCTCCTGCAGGGTCTCGGCTGTCTCGCTTTCCCGCGGGAGTCTCACGACTGCGCACTAAATCAGGCAGTAGTGATATAAAAGATTCTTCTTTGTACTTTTTCAGTGCTCTCTCATTTTCTGCCTGTGTTGTGCCGTATCGGTTAAACTGATAATTCAATCGATAAAAACTCAGGCAGTTGTCGTTCATGCTTATCGAGCTTGATCTGTTCTGGTTTGATGCCCTGCTCACGCAGCACTTCAATGTTTTGCACCAGGAACTCGTCGCTCCCGACAACATAGAAGAGCCCATCCTTGTCTGCAGCAAGATTTTTTACTTCTTCATAGTAGTCTTTACGATTATCGACGAACTGTGATGTGAACTTCTTGTCAGGTGCGGATTCAAAAATAGTGGTGAATAAGAAATCTTTTGACGAATCGACGTTCAGGGAATGAATTTTATTGACGTTGTCAGCACGTTCGAAATAATCAAGTACAAGCGGTCTGAAAGTTGCCAGGCCGACACCTGATGACAGCAGGTAAACATTTTTGTCTTCTCTTTTAAGCGGCACATTCGAATGAGTTTTAAATATGGCCATTTCATTGCCGACTTCAAGATTTCTTAAAATCGCTTTAAACTCAGAACACTGCTCTTTAATGCGTGTTGTGATACCGATTGAATTTTCGTTTGGTAAAGTTGAGATTGACATATGGCGAATCAGGCTGCGGTTAGGCTTATCTCCAGCATTAAAACCTTCCAATGCTAAGTGGATGTGAGCACCTTCTTCCCATGTATAGCCTTCCGGACAGTCGAGCAGGAACGTTTTAACCTCTGGTGTTTCTTCAATAATCTTATTTATTTTAGTCCAGTATATTTGCATTATATATTCCCCTTTTTTCAATTATTTGTATTGTTACTATCTACTATACAGTAATTGATAATGGTTCTCAATTAAATAGACTGGTTATTTTGACCGCCAATAAAATTGTATTCAATTATACGATGAACCGAAATGATTATCCCGATGAAACGAGGTGAAAAAATATTATTCAAAGGCATTATGTAGAGTTTTTGTATCTGCTCCCGTCGAATTTCGTCGTACAAAATGTTAAACTAGTAGTTGCAGCAACATATAGCGAATGGGCGGTTGACACTCCCATTGCTTTAAATGTGGAGCAGACTAAAACCCCTGATGCCTTAATTTCTGCAAATGACGCAGAAATACGGCAAATTGAACCCTTCGCTGTTCAATTCGCAATGAATATGCTTTTCCAATTTGGCATATTTTTCGCGACAGCGACAACAGCTGTTGTTGCGATGATTGCTCTTTACACCAATGGAAAAAAGTAACCACCCTCCGCTACCGACTAAGTATGCAGGGTGGTTACTCTTTGAGTTAAACATTCTTACAACTGGTCAACCGCGCTTCATGCGGTATGTCAGCTGCATTGACTGGGTGTTGGCGCACTCAGTCTTTTTTAATATATGTTTAGTTTTACCACATTTATTCATGAAATACACATTCACCAACTCCAGCGGTTTCATTTCTTTAGTTCAGTGCACTCCCCTTCTATTATTTAATCGGCTCTTAATATATAAATTAGATTGTTAATTCCACCAATATTTCATTTCTTTAAATGTAACATCCCATACCTTTACATTCCCTTTAATTGTGATTGTAAGTTCATTTACCTTGTCGATATTAAATTCGGAGGAGATTATTTCACGATATTCTTTGTCCATAGAACGGGTTCCTATCTCTTGCCCATCAACAGAAACAATTACTTCACCAGAATAGTTACTAGCACTATCAGGAATCCCGTAGCTTAAAGAAAGTACAATATCTTTACCCCCAAATTCATAGGTGAATATCTCCACTTTATCGTCTTCGCTACCATACAAGTTTATTTTTGGTTCAACTTTTTCATGTCCAATTTCGAAACTTTGGAGACTTTTATCCATAGGTACGTTTAAGTTACTCTCTAGTTCATTTAAAGCTATAATTGCTCCTTCTTTTTTTGTGAACGTTTTGTTTAGCAATTCCGAAAAACCGATTACGCCTATTGAAATGATCACAACGGACATAATAGTGACTACAAGATTTTTTCGGGTACGCTTAAAACGAAATCCGATTTTGTATGCACAAAATCCTACTACCGCCCCCAGTGAATTCACGATGACATCATTTATATCAAAACTACCGAGATAAGTTAGCATTTGCACGGTTTCTAGTATAAGAATTGACAAGAGAAAAAATGAAATAAACCTAAAAAAACTACAGCGATACAGCATAGGAATCAATATACCAAAAGGTATAAATCCTACAAAATTACCTAAGTCAAAAAAACGGAAATGTGTAAAATCCGACAAAGTTGGAAATCTCAATTGAATTATATTCGGCATTAAATTAAAACGATATTCGTGAACTGTAATTGCTGCACCAAGTCTACCAACTCCAAAAAACAGAAAGTATACGATCAAAACTGTATAGATTATTAATATCGTAAGGATTAGCTTATGTTGCTTTGTTCTCATAGTATCCCCGATCTTAATAAATAATATAGAGCTTTTATTAATATAGCATTCAGTATAAGAAATGTAAATATTAGTATAATTAAGTTTTTTCTCAACTATGAATTTGGAACTCCTAACAATTTATGCGATAATAATAGAACTAGCGTTTCATCGTATAAAGAAATGAGGTTTACTCATGAAAACAGTAATTTTCGCAAAAAAACCTTCTCAAGCAAAAGCTTCCACTGTCAAAAGTCGACATAAAACGCATATTGAGTCGGCTCAAAGTCAGCTGTTTCCACAAGGCGCTTTTATTACATGGGGCATCGGCCATCTTGTCGAATTGAATGAGCCAAAAGCCTATGATCCGCGCTGGAAACGGTTTTTATGTATTGAAACCCCTAGATTTTCAAAATGAAATCACTTAAAGCGATACCGCCAACATTTCAGAAGACTTGTATGCTAAGCGATCCCTAACCCCAAAAAGTCGATTCCTTAGCGTACAGGAATCGACTTTTAAATTTGGCTTCTTCAAGCAAATCACTGTTAGATGGAGAAGATTTAAACTTCAAATTGCTTGATTTTCACATTCAGTCTTAACACTTCTTCTGGCTTAAACGCTGCTAATGGTTCTCCGCTCAACCCAATCATGTTTAGCCAGGGCTCCTTTACCTAAAGTAACCATACCAGCTTGATTATATGAGTGACTGGTACCAATCGCTAATAGTTAAATTTAAAGTCGAGTACGATAAATAATGTCAAGTGCATCTAGAATCACTCAGATTAAAGTGTTTTATTTAGGTGCGAAAGTTAAGAGATTAACAAGTAAACTTTTTGAAAGCAAGCACTGCATTATGTCCGCCGAAACCAAAGCCATTCGAAATTGCATAGTTTATTTTCATTTTCGATGCTTTGTTTGGAACGTAATTCAAGTCGCATTCCTCATCCGGGATTTCGTAATTGATAGTGGCTGGCGCGATATCTTCCAATATACTTTTAAGCGTTATTATAGCCTCCACTCCACCCGCAGCACCAAATAGGTGTCCCGTCATCGATTTTGTAGAGCTTACCTTCAATTTATATGCATGCGATCCAAAAGTAGCTTTAATTGCTTTTGTTTCTGATTTATCTCCTTCTGGCGTGCTTGTTCCATGCGCATTAATATAATCAACATCAGTAGGATGAATTCTTGCCATTTCTAAAGCTAGCTTCATCGCCCTTGCAGCGCCATCGAAATCAGGAGATGTGATATGATAGGCATCGGTTGTTGAACCATAACCGACAATCTCGCCCAAAATTGTTGCACCTCTTTGTTTAGCATGCTCATACTCTTCAAGTACTAAAATACCGGCACCTTCCGACATGACAAAGCCATCACGCTTACCATCAAAAGGACGGCTCGCCTTTTCCGGGGAATCATTTAAAGTAGACATCGCCCTCATCCTTGAGAAACCAGCAAAAGATAAGGGATTAATTGAAGCCTCTGCGCCACCCGCTACAATGGCATCAGAATAACCATGTAAAATATTTAAATATGCTTCACCTATTGCATGGTTCCCTGTTGCACATGCTGACACTGGCGAAAAACTCGGACCTTTAAAACCGTATTTAATCGCTATAATGCCTGCTGCCATATTACTAATCATCATTGGTACCATAAATGGAGATACTCTTCTTACGCCTCTTTCCAACAAAGAGTTATGATTGTCCATTACGGTGTCAATTCCACCAATTCCAGATCCAACATAAACGCCTATCCGCTCTTTATTAACTGTGTCCTGATCAAGTCCCGATTGCTCTAACGCTTGGTTCGCTGCTGCATAAGCATACTGAGCAAACAAATCATATTTCCCTAACTCCTTTTTATCAAAGTAATTTTCTGCGGGAAAGTCACTTATTTTCCCAGCGATTCGCGTGTTAATATCTTTAAATTTATCAGATTCAATTTTTTTAATACCTGAATTACCCGCTTTAATATTACTCCAAAACGTATCTATATTATTTCCTAATGGTGATACAACCCCATAACCTGTTACAACAACTCGACGTTCCATATTTTATACCTCCGATAAATTTGACATGTTTTCACGTTTTATAGTTTAACAAGGGTTCTGCCGCGTACTTTTCCTTCTAATATAGCAGCCAATACTTCTGGCAGCTCTTTTAATGAGATTTCATTTACCATATCTTCATTTAACGCTGTTGGTTTCAAATCTTCTCCTAGACGATTCCAAATTTCTAAGCGCTTCTTCATTGGATATTCAACCGAGTCAATGCCAAGCCAATTAACACCTCTTGAAATATGTGGAAATACGGTTGTGGATACTTCCATTCCACCTGTAAAACCACACGTAGCTACAGACGCGCCATATTTCAATGTACTTAGAATGTATTGGAGCGTTTTCCCACCTACAGGATCGATTGCGCCAGCCCATTTTTCTTCACGCATTGGCACATTGTCGTTATCTACAATTTCGTCACGGTGAATAATTTGTTTGGCGCCTAATCCTTTCAAATATTCTTCTTGATCTGATTTGCCTGTACTAGCTACCACATCATAGCCTTTTTTAGCTAAGATATTCACAGCAATACTGCCCACTCCTCCCGTTGCACCTGCTACCAATACAGGTCCATGGCTTGGTTCTAAATCATTATCTTCAAGTCTTTGAACGGCTAATGCTGCAGTAAACCCAGCTGTTCCAAGGATCATGGATTCTTTTAAAGATAATCCTTTTGGAAGAGGTACAACCCACTCTGCAGGGACACGTGCGATTTCGCTAAATCCGCCAAAATGTCCTGTTCCTAATTTGTAGCTAGTGACAATGACTTCATCCCCTGTTGTAAAACGTTCATCTTTTGAATCAATAACCGTTCCGGCTAAATCGATTCCTGGTACTAGCGGATAGGAGCTTACAAACTGATTTTGCAAGGCTACTATACCGTCTTTAAAGTTCACACTAGAATAGGCTACTCGAATCGTTACTTCCCCTTCTGGAAGATCATCCATACTTAATTGTTTGATTTCTAACTTTGTTTGATCATTTACTTTATCTAATACCATTGCTTGAAAGTTATTCAATTTATTTACCATTTCCTCTCTCTACTCTTTTTTGTTCAGAATTTCCTTTTAAAATCATACACGTACTAGTTGAATGAGCAACAAGACTCTCTTTTTCATCATATATATGACATTCCAGTAGTCCAACAGAAGTTCCTTTCTTAATTATTTTTCCCTCAGCTCGAAGTTTCGAATCAAATATAGGTTTTAGGAAATTCAATTTAAGTTCCACTGTCGTGAAAACTTCATCATCTGCAAGCGTGCTAGCAAAAGTATATCCCATCGCAGCATCTGCTATATCGCAAAGTATCCCACCATGTAGGGTGCCCATCGGATTATGCAATCTTTCAGAAGCTTCCATTTCTACAACAACTCTACCTTCTTCAACTTCTACAACCTTGAAACCAAGTACTTGTGCAACTGGGGGTTCAGGTATTTCACCCGTCATCATTTTCTTTAAGTTTTCTAAGTGATTCATTATCCACGCCTCCTAAATAATAAATTTTAACTTTAAAAATATTTTTCAACGATGCAGATGGAGATGTTATCGAGGGTACAACTCCATTGTATTACTCATTCGAACTGTGGGTATAGAGCAGAGACTCCACCAGACAGGACTTTCTGAATATTTCGACTCACATCGTCTGCAAGAATTTCATAGCTGTCAGCTTGGATTCCGTCGATAGCCATCTTAGCGACGTCAGCAGCATTCAACTTAGGGGCGATGACGCCGGCAGACATGAAGTCCCGCTACCCGTACCTTCTGATCAGCTAGTTCTAAACGAATTGTGTTGGTGAGAGCCCACGCAGCCGACTTTGCGGCAGAATATGCTCCTTCATCCACACTACTGAACCAGGACAAGGCCGAAAGAATGTTTAAAATAGCACCGCCCCCGTTCGAGGCGATCTTCGGAGCAAAGGCGCGAACCATCGAAAGCGTTCCGAAAAAGTGCGTATCAAATTCGGTGTGGATGTCCTCCAAACTACCATTGATAAGGGAGGCGCCTGTCGACACTCCAGCATTGTTTATCAGCAGAGTCACGTCTCCCGCGACCTCTGCTGCCGCTGCCACAGAGTTAGGATCGGTGATATCGATTTGCAACGGTTTTGCTCCTGGTAGTTGGATGCTATCAGGGTTGCGCGCCCCCGCATAAACAATAGCACCGCGAGAGATGAGTTCAAGAGCCAATTGTCGACCGAACCCTCGATTTGCGCCAGTGACGAGTGCGATTTGTTGTGAAATATCCATGATAAGTATTCTCCTCTCAGGTGTTTGAACTTACTACTAAACGATGCGGCGAAATCAGCTGGCTCTAGTTAAGATTTCTTCTTAAGGATTCCGCATTCTTGCTATTGTAGTATCGATGACTTAAACAAGCCTTTGCACTGCCTCTTTCGTAAAGGGCTCTAGTTCGTCTACCCGTCCGTCGTGTATCTTACTTACCCAAGCATGATCGGCTAGTAATGCTCGCCCAACAGCCACTAAATCGAATTCATCTCTTTCAAGCATGTCAATTAATTTACTAATATCAGCGTTATTGGCCCTTTTCCCTTCAAATGAAGCCTTTGAAAACTCACTGTCTAAACCTACAGAACCAACAGTAATGGTAGGCTTGCCTGTGAGCTTTTTGGTCCAGCCCGCTAGGTTGAGATTAGAGCCTTCAAACTCAGGTTCCCAGAAACGACGGGTCGAGCAATGAAAAATATCAACACCAGCATTTACTAACGGAGTTAAAAACTGTTCAAGCTGATCCGGACTTTCTGCTAGTTTTGCTGCATAATCATCACCTTTCCATTGCGAAAAACGTAAAATAATTGGAAAGTCTGGTCCCACTGCCCGACGGCAAGCATCAATTATTTCTACTGCAAAACGAGTACGTTCAACTAAGTCGCCACCGTAACGGTCAGTACGTTTATTGGTTTTCTCCCAAAAAAATTGGTCGATTAAATATCCATGTGCACCGTGAAGTTCGATTCCGTCAAAACCAAGCTGTTTAGCATCTGCAGCTGCTTGCGCATAAGCATCAATCACTGCTGAAATCTCCGATTCGTTCATTGGATCAGTTACCTTGTCACCTGCTGCGGTAAGACCTGATGGTCCAATCGGCAGCGCATCATGATTCGGTAGATCACCTATCTTACGTCGCATACCAACATGCCAAAGTTGCGGAATAATTCGTCCGCCAGCTTCATGTACAGCATCCACTACCTGCAACCATCCTTTTAGTGAATTTTCGCCATGGAAGTTCGGCCAGTTGGGATTGCTCGCCGCTGCCGGATGGTTGATTAAAGTGCCTTCAGTTATGATTAAACCGACACCGTTCTCAACCCGACGGCGGTAATATGATACTACATCTGCCCCAGGTACCCCGCCCGGTGAAAACCCTCGAGTCATCGGAGACATCACGATGCGGTTTGGAAGCGTTAAATTCCCGATTGTAAAAGGTTCGAACAAAGGTTGAACAGCCGAAGCATGGAAGCCCTCTTCATTATTACTCACAATAATCCCCCTTTAGAAAGTCACAATCACTTTACCTTCTGAGTGACCAGTAGAAACTTTTTCCAATGCCTGATTAATGTCGTCAAATTTATAAACTGAATCAATTGAAACCTCAATATCCTCTTTTTCCATAAAGCTTGTAACCTCTTGTAAGCGTCTTCCATTAGCTTGCACAAATAAAAAGTGATATTCTTTGTTATCTTTTGCTGCTAAACGGTCAAAACGAGCACCCGCTAAACGAAACAGTATCCTTTTCAAGAATGGAAGATTATTTTCAACGGCAAAGCGATGGTTGGGTGCAGCCTTCAATGATACTAATTTCCCATGAGGCTTTAATATACTAAGTTCCGCTTCTATTTCATCACCGCCTAAGGTGTCTATCACATAATCTATATCGGATAGAACATCAGCATAATTTTCTTCTTTATAATTTATAAATTGATCTGCCCCAATCGACAGTGTACGTGATCGACCTCTTTCACTGCCGCTTGTAATCACATACAGCCCCATTGATTTGGCAATGGGAATCGCCATTGCACCAAAGCCGCCGGTGCCCCCAGGAATAAACAGCTTTTTACCAGGTTGAACATCGAGTACATCCTTCAATGCCTGATGAGCTGTTAAAGCAGTGAGCGGGACCGCAGCCGCCTCTACAAAGGATAGATTTTCAGGCATTTTGGCTATAGCATCATCTTTGACCGCTACATATTCAGCGAAAGCTCCTATTTTATCTACTGGCAACCTCGAATAAATTTGGTCGCCAACCTGAAAATCAACAACATCTTTACCAACAGCCTCTATAACACCAGATAGTTCATTGCCTAATGTCAGTGGAAAGTCATAATCAGCAATGAGTCGGACCGTGCCATTCAAAATAAGGATATCTAATGGATTGACACCTGCTGCTTTTACTTTAACGAGTACCTCGTTATCCTTGATTTCCGGTTTATCCACATTATTTATTTCCACTTGAATTCCTTTTGAGTATTTCTGCATTTGAGCAGCTTTCATACTTTTCTAGCTTCCTTTCCACTTGAAAATCTTATGGCGTACAATTTTTAGTTGTACGCCATTCATCATTTCACTTATTCTTACTGCTATTGAGATTTTTATTCTTCCATTTTAGGATAATCTGTATAACCCTGTGCACCACCAGCATAGAGCTTAGTTACATCCGGTTCATTTAGGGGAGCGTTTTTCTTTATACGCTCAATGAAGTCCGGATTAGCTAGTGCCCAAATCCCTACTGTTGCGACATCTGCTAGACCATTATCCAAGTCCACAGCAAGTTGTTCAAGTGGGCGTCCCGCTCTATTTACCACTAGTGGTTGCGTCCATAACTGGCGTATTTCTTGTAATAAGGGTTCATTGCCAAAGTGCATAATATGAAGATAAGCCAAATCAAGCTTATTTAATTTCCCTATTAAATATCGATACATCTCAATATTTGTATCACCTTCCTCAATTCCGTTCAATGTTCCTTGAGGAGAGAACCGAATTCCCGTTTTTTCTGCACCAATTTCATCAATGACTGCTTTAGTCACTTCAATTGCAAATCGAGCCCGGTTTTCAATTGAACCACCATAGGCATCTTGACGATGATTTGAGTTCTCACTAAGGAACTGTTGAATTAGATACCCATTTGCCCCGTGAATTTCGACTCCATCAGCTCCAGCTTCAATTGCTGCGGCTGCGGCTGTACGAAATTCTTGAATGACTTCTTTTATCTCATTTTGACCTAATTCCCTAGGCGTCGGGATATCTTTCATCCCCTCAGCTGTAAACATTTCTGTGCCAGGTGCAATAGCAGAAGGTGCAACCGCTTGTCGATGATGTGGTGTATTGTCAGGATGTGAAACACGCCCTACATGCATGAGCTGAATGAATATGCGGCCACCTTCATTGTGTACACGACTCGTTATTTTCTTCCAACCTTCTATGTGAGATGGTGTATAAATCCCAGGTGTATTTAAGTACCCTTGACCATCATCTGAAGGTTGTGTACCTTCACTTATGATTAAACCAAAAGAAGCACGTTGACCATAATATTCAGCCGCTATCTCTCCTGGGGTACCATCAGGTAAAGCTCTATTTCTCGTCATTGGTGACATGCCTAAGCGGTTTTTTAATGTAACGTCTCCAATACGAACTTCTTCAAATATTTTCTGCATTTTCATTCTCCTTTTTTGTTCTCATACACTTTAAGTATAAGATGGTTAGTAGTAATTGATTATCTATGACTAATTGTCCTCTTCATTACTCAGCATCAAGAAATCGATTTACATCGCCAGCGAACTGTTCTGGGTACTGGAATAGATGTCCGTGACCAGAGTCTGGATAAATAATGAGTTGGGCATTAGGTAAGTTTACAGTAAGAATGTAACTGTTTTTAGTCGCAACCATGATGTCTTCAACCCCATTGGTCACGAGTACTGGTTGCGTAATCTTCTGTAACCAGTCGTATTTCTGTTCAGGTTCCCGCTGAGCCCATTCGGATACTGCCTTGAATTGCGCCTCGGTCACTTGAGATGAGCTTTCCACTTTTTTCTGACCCAAGATTCGTTTTAATGAAGCTATACCAGCCGCTCGACTCGTTTCGGTCGGACCGTAAAATAGGAACAAGAAATTCTCCCGAGCATCATTTCCACTAGATTCAGTCATCGCCTCATACACGCCTTCTCTACGCTCACTGACACCAGATCGTGGAGATGTCCCTGCTAAGACGATGCGTCGTACCAGATTTGGCTGTTGCAATGCTAATTCCTGTGCAACCATTCCTCCTATTGAAAAACCAAGGATATCGACTTGCTCTAAACCAAGTGCATTAATAAAAGCCGCTGCATCCTTTGCCATCTCAGCTATAGTAGTCGGAGTTTCACCACTGGATTCACCGACACCAGCATTATCAAAAAGAATAATTGGTCGATTTTCAGCTAAAACACCAATCATATTAGGATCCCAGTTTTCCATTGTTCCGCGGAAGTGAATGAAGAAAACTAGCGGAATTCCTGTTTCTTGGCCGAACTTTCTATAGGCAAATCGTACCCCTTCAGCTTCGATATAACTTGATTCAGTTGGAATTGTAAATTTCGACATTTTTTTTCCCCTTTCGAACGGTGAGTTCGGATTGATTTGATAGGTTATAAATTAGTTGCAATTTTATTCTCATTATTAGAATGACCGTTCTAGAAAGGTTAAAAAAAAGAAAGTTAGTCTAACACAGAAAGTGTCATATCAACAATGCTTTCTAATTTCTTTTTATCAGCTTCAATCTTCACTACTACGCGTAACCCCACAAGTGAATTATGAAGAAAAAAAGACAATACTTTAAGGTCATGACTCTGAGATATTTCTCCGTTTTCCTGCCCATGTTTCAGCAGCTCATAAAAGAGAGCTTCTGTCTTTGTAAACGTTCCTGCAATCTTTGTTGCAATTTCCTCGTCAAGCAAAGATAATTCAACAGCTGCGTTTACAGACAAACATCCTTTTGGCAAACTAAGATCTGGGTAAATTATCATGTTAAACACTTCTCGTATCCCTTGTTTTACCAGTAAGTTTGAATCTACTCTCTTTTTCGTTTCACTTGTAATTAACTCTTCATAGTGGGATAAAGCACTCAAAAACAATGTACGTTTGTCGCCAAACGTATCGTAGATGCTTCTGCGATGAATGCCCATATAGTCTACTAACTCTTGCATAGACGTTTTTTCATACCCTTGTTGCCAAAAAAGCTCCATGGCTTTTCTTAATACTTGATTTACATCAAACTCTTTACTTCTAGCCATAATTCCTCCCTAAATACGAATACCCAAACGAGAATGAACATTCTAATTGTAGGATATTTAACTGCAACTAATTTAACCTCTTTTAGATTATCATTACTAGAACGATTAGTAAAGAATTAAAGGGATAGCCGTTTTAATTCTTTATAAATCCCTTACCCCAATTTTTTTCAGTTGCCAAAACTGGGAAGCTTGGTAACATATTTAAACCAGACGCCAATGCAAATATAGTAGTAATGGTCGGCTTTCTCTTCGCTCTTTCCATTAAGCTGATATATGTACGATCCAAACCGCAAATATGAGCTAACTCTTCCTGTGAAAACTTCTTTTCTAACCTAAATCCTCTAAGTACTTCCCAAAAAACTCTTCTATTTCCATCCACTATAGCAGCACACGGACCCCACACGATTTAACAATACTGATCACACTAACTATGGATTAGAAAAACTTCTGAATCTATGAGATAATATTAGAACTAACGTTTCTACCTTATCAGTGAAAGAGGTCTTGTCATGAAGCCAGTAATCCTAGCCGAAAAACCGAGCCAGGGAAAAGCGTATGCAGATGCTTTTTCTGTCAGACGTCACGAAGGCTATTTAGAAATCCATCCGACTTCAATTTTTCCAGAAGGTGCGCATATCACATGGGGTGTTGGCCATCTTGTCGAATTGAAAGAGCCGAAAGCGTATGATCCTAAATGGGAAAAATGGACGCTTGATAGTTTACCTATCTTGCCAGAGCGGTATGAATTTCAAGTCGCCAAAGGGAAAAGCAAGCAATTTAATGTCATAATGAAGCTACTCAAAGAGACGGATACTGTCATTAATGGCTACGACATAGACATATCTCTATAAATACCATTGTACATAATTGTTCTTTTTATTCTTAGTCATATACTATAGTAATATCCAACCAATATTAATTTGCACATAAATTATAAAATGCACATAATCAGATTAACAACCTGTATTTATGTGCAATTTAGCTTAGAATCACAAGTTTAAATATGTGGATTCATTTAAAATCACACCCTACTACTTTACTTCCATAAATAACGGTGGATAATACTTCTTTACTTCATGTCTTCGCTTTTGTATATCGGTTCTCTGGATAAGACAACCCTAAATTGCCACGCAATGTATCTGATTCGTACTCCCTACGGAAGATTCCGCGCTCTTGTAGAATTGGGACCACCAAGTCAATGAAATCATCTATTCCTTCTGGATGATCCTGTCTTATTAACAGAAGATCCATAGCCCCTTCCTCATACCAATGTTGAATTTGATCAGCTACTTTCTCTGCTGATCCAAAGAATGTAGGTTTTGGCAACCACACACCGTAAGGATAAAGTTTCACCAGCTCTTGATATTTTTTCTCCGCTTCTTCTTCTGTTCGACCAACAATGGGATTCTGTGTCAACATGATTAGTAAATCATCAGGCGAGCGCCCAACTGAAACAGCTCTGCTTTTCAAGTCTTTGCTAAACTTCTTAAGTTCTTCGAGATTTTCATTAATAGCGAGTACCCCTTCAGCATGATGCATAGCCAGATTCTTAAATTCTTCAGAAGTGCCTGCTTGAAATACGACGGGGCGCCCTTGTCGCGAAGAACTTATATTCAAGGGGCCATCCACGGAGAAATAATTCCCTCTGTGATTGAGCGCATGCATTTTCCTATCATCCAAGAATATTCCGCTTTCCTTATCGCGAATAAAAGCATCGTCTTCATAGGAATCCCATAGTCCTTTGACAACCTCTAAAAACTCCTTCTTTATAGGATACAATTCAGATTTTGGAATATGGCTTCTACTATAATTAGCTAGGCCTCCGGGATTCGAAGTAATCGCATTCCAAGCTGCGCGGCCATTACTAATCTTATCAAGAGAAGCAATTTGTCTAGCCACGGTGAAAGGATCTGCATAAGACGTAGCAACCGTAGCCCCTAAACCGATATGAGAAGTGACCACACTAAGTGCCGAAAGAAGCGACACCCCCTCAAACATATTTAATTAGTGCGGGATCATTCCTGGACCAATATGACTGACATCCACAAGCTGAATGAGGTCAAATTTCCCAGCTTCCGCTTTCTGAGCCTTCTGTTTATAATAATCAAAACTTTCGCTTGCATCAGAAGGCATATCTGGATGACGCCAACCAAAATAATTCCAACCGACACCATCAATGATTACACCCATCTTTAACTGCTTTCTTTTAGTCATGTGAATCCATCCTTTTTGGGTAACATTTAGATTTATCTTTATATTTTTTCTTATCTTGACATTCACCTGATTTTTTAAATCCGAATAGGATTTCTTCATCTACCTGCTAATTTAAAATTTTATTAAACCGCCGCTTCCATCAATTCCTCTAGATTCTCTTTAGTGAAATGGTAAGTTTCGTTACAGAAATGGCAATTTGCTTCAGCTTGTCCGTCTGTCTGAATCATATCTTGAATCTCATCATTTCCTAAACTTATTATGGCATTGGTGATTCTCTCTTCGGAGCATTGACACTGAAATTGAACTGGCATTCTCTCTAAGACTTTTACATTGCCAACACCTAGTATTTGCTCAAGTATTTGTTCTGGAGACATCCCTTTTGCAATCATTGAAGATATTGGCGCAATTACTTTCAGACGTTCTTCAATCTCGCTAATTATTTCATCATCTGCACCTGGCATAAGTTGAATAATGAAACCGCCGGCTGTTTGGATTGTGTTATCAGGATTCACAAGCACACCTACCCCCACTGCAGAAGCAGCTTGTTCGGAATTAAAAAGATAAGATGTAAAGTCTTCACCTATTTCACCCGTCACAAGAGGGATTTGCCCCACGAAAGGTTGCTGTAGCCCCACATCTTTCGATACAGTTAGCGTTCCATTTGTTCCCACCGCTCTTTGTACATCTAGATTTCCCTGTTTATTGAGATCGAAATGCACTTGAGGATTCGTGACATAACCCCTTACTTCCCCCTTGGCATTTGCATCAACGAGAATTGTTCCAATCGGACCCCCACCAGCAATTTTCACCGTTAGCGTATCATCACCTTTGAGCATTGCACCGAGCATTAAACTAGCAGTCATTGAGCGCCCTAATGCAGCTGAAGTAGTTGGCCAAGTATTATGTCGACGCCTCGCCTCCTCGATTGTTTCTGTTGTTACTGTTGCATAAGCACGTACTTGATCGTCATAAGCTAATGTTTTTACTAAATAGTCTTTCATTTCATTTCTTCCTTTCTCCATTACGTAATTTGTCCGGTGTTACATCATTTCCAAGTGGATCAAGCACGCTCATCTCCGAAAAATAGCCCAGTTCGGATTTTCCTCAACTCTTGCTTCCATATCCCGGAAGGCTTTTAGTGAACGAACCAATTTGTTGTAAATATCGCTACCCCAGTCCCAACCTTCGAAACCGATCATCCCGTCAAAACCGATCTTCTTAAGAGCTCCGAGCATAGCGAAGTTATCCAATTCCCCTTTATCCAGCGGTTCAACTGTTGCCACGCCGCTCCATCCTAAAGGATCTCTACGACTTCCCGCTAAATTGGCTTGTTTAATATAAGGTGCTGCTTCCTCAATCGCAGCGACAATATCGCCACCTCCCGCTGCATACCAGTGGGGACCACAAAATACAATGCCAAGATTCGGATGATTGATCCGTCGACACAGTCGCAAGGCGTCTTCGTGACGTTCAAGCCAGAATGTTAAATGCGAATATAATAAAATGTTGATATTACGTCTTTCAGCTATCTCCAACGCCTTATTTAACCAGCTGACGACCACTTCATCACCCGCCGAATCAGACGGATAAAGCCCAGGCACCGCTGTTCGAATCGCAAGTTCGACAGTAGAACAGCCTTCGAGATTCTCCAGCATCGTTAGGATTCGTTGGTTATTCGGATGATTTTCTCCTAATGCAAGGTCTGGCACAGCGTAAATGCCTGCTACATCTAATCCATATTTCTCTTTTACACTGCTTAATTTCTCTAAATCTCTATATGCCTGTTCAGTCCATAATGAAAGATATGCGCCATCAAAACCTATTTCTTGTAGCATTTCACACTGTGACTCAAAACTATAAATTCCAAGTGAATTATAGAAACAGGCATCCATGTTATATACTTTATAAGCCACTTTTACACCTTCTTTTCACTTTCGTTAATAACCTTGGTGAAGCACTGCCCATTGAGGGTTTTTCTCAACTCGTCGTTCCATATCCCGAAAGATTGCCAAGGAGTGACGTAGTTTACTGTAGGTATAGCCGCCTACTTCCCATCCTTGAAAACCAATCATTCCTTCAAAACCAATCTTTTTAAGCGCTCCAAGTACAACAAAGTTGTCCAGTTCCCCCTCATCTATCAATTCAGTCCGTGCCACACCTGCCCAGCCGTTAGGATCTTTTCGAATTCCTGCTAGATTCACTTGTTTAATATAAGGTGCAGCCTCTTCAAGTGTCGAGGCAATATCGCGACCGCCCGCTATGTACCAGTGAGGACCGCAAAATACAATGCCAAGATTCGGATGATCTAATCGACGGCATAGTCGCACCGCATCTTCGTGGCGCTCTAGCCAAAACGTTAAATGAGGGTATAAGAGCAGATTAATATCTCTTCGCTCACAAATTTCTAGTGCCTTCTCTAAAAAACTTACAGCAATATCGTCGCCAGTCGTATCCGATTGTGGAATATATCTCCCAGTCACTTGAATCGCTATTTCTACAGTTCGACAGCCTTCAATTGTTTCTAACATCGTTAAAATACGTTGAACTTGTGGGCTCGCCTCACCAGACGAAAGATCTAGCAATACATAAACTGCCGCAACATCCAACCCATATTTTTCTTTAACCGTTCCAAGTTTCTCTAGGTCTCGCCAAGCTTGTTCGCTCCATAAAGATAAATAAGTTGCGTCGAACTCTAGTTGTTTTAACATCTCCGCCCTAGCCTCAAAACTATAAACACCCATTGAATTATAAAAAAACGTATCCATAGCATACACACGATGTGTCATAATTACTTATTCCCCTCTCAAGTTAAATAACCAAAGGCTACATCTTATGATTTTTATAAAACCATTTTTTCTTTTACCCATCTTTGTAGTTCTATCACTTTTGGTTGAAATGCACTTTCTATTTCTTCATATAAGGATGCAATGGTTTCGCGTTTTAGCACGGACTTCCAAGAAGACTCGGCTTCATCCATTAAGTCGGTTAATACGCAGCAACCATTTTCCTCCTCCAAGTCAAGCATGTCATGTAAAACTCCGCTAGAGGAATAAAGAGATTGCTGTCCCTCTATAGCAAGATAAATGTCGTATACTCGAATTTCTTCAGGTTTTCCCCTTAATTTAAATCCTCCCTTTACCCCTGGTACAGAAATAATTAAATCCGCATTAACTAATTTCCTCAACAATTTTTGAAAATAAGTTGGTGAAGCGCCCAATTGTTGACTGATCGCTTCTCCAGGCAGTACCGCTTTATCTGGCAACATGTTAAGGATAAGAATGGCATATACTGACTGTTCAACTCCCGTTTTCATCTGCATTAAAATCACCGCCTTTATTCTATATTTTTTAGGCACCTTCCACACGACAACTAACATGGATAATGATTATCTACGTTAGTTTATCTTGTTGTTATCTAAAAGTAAATTTTTTTATCTCCGTACTTTTCGACACAAAAATACGTTTACGATTAATTCAGCTGGAAAACAAAATTTATAGTAAGTAAATAGAAAGTGATTAATCACGTAGAGTTTAAAATAAACCTCATCCTGATTGTTATACATAATACGAAACTATTAAAAAACGCCCGTTAAACTAGTAGATTAGTTTAGCGGACGATTGCTGTTTTGAGTATTTTTTGGAATTACTTTAAACTGCTTTTAATTCAGCGATTGGCTTGTCGGCATGAACGGATCCCGCCTGTACACGCTTTTACTCAAAGCCAAAGGATACGAGCAAGTTTTTCCAATCGGACGCGTACAATTGTATCCGGTGAAAGTTATGGGCACAATACACAAATGCATATGAGTATTAACTTGTACTAATTTCGCCCGTATTTTATTGGGTATAATTAACGTGGCAATTTAGTTGGCTAATTGTATAATCAACTTAGCAAACTAAATTCAGACAAAAAAATAGCCATTATAAAATCATCCTACATTTTATAAGATTGACATTAACTTAAATAAGTGATATTGTTAAAAACGAAATGTTAGTTAGTGACAACTAACATTATTGGAGTGTGGGAAGTATGAATAATAAAACGGAAAATACTGTTGATAAAATATTATTTGCTGCTGAAGATTTAATATCTACTAAAGGATATAAGTCTGTAACTATTAAGGAAATTGCTTCTACTGCATCTGTGAGTGAAATGACTGTGTTTCGAACTTTTGGAACGAAAAAAGCGATATTGGATACGATAATAGCTCAATTTCCAAATTCATTATCAATGGAGGGATTTTTCAAAAATAATCTCCTATTTGATTTAGAAAATGATTTACTTGAAATCAGTAAATTATATCATAAACTCATGAATAAACATAAACGAGCATATTTAATCTCAATAATGGAACGAAATACAATCCCTAATATGCATTTAATTTTACACAGACATGCTAAGGAGTTAAGAGATCTACTTATTGAATACTTTAAAACGATGCAAGATAAAGGAAAAGTAATGAAGGGTGACCCTGAAACGCAGGCATTGATGTTAATGAATTTTAATTATGGGAAGTTTGTTTCTGACGCACTGGTAGGTGAGTCGTTATCATCTTTACCTTTGGATAATTATCTTGCCGATGTTATTCCAATTTTAAGTGAAGGTTTAAAACCATAAAGGGTTTTAAACCCTTATTTTTAATATTTATGTTAGTTATTGATAACTAACAATTAATTTGTTTAATATTACATATTTGGGAGGGATTTATATGCTGTTATAACAAATCAATTGTTTAAATGGTTTTAAACATTCATCACTTATTTATCTACATGAGAATTTTATAGAAATAGGAGAGGAAAACATGATAAACACTTCGAAACAACAACCTATCTGGACAAAAAGCTTTATAGGCATTTCCATGATACACCTCATGATATTCACAATTTTTTATGCATTATTAACAACACTTCCACTCTACGTAATAAATGTTATGGGAGGATCGGTAGCAGACGGTGGATTAGTTGTCACAGTCATGTTAATCTCTACAATTCTTATTCGTTCTGTTTCTGCAAAAATATTAGAGAAGATTGGTAAAAAAAGAGTGCTTATCATAAGTGTCGCTCTATTTACTGTCACAACATTTCTATATATATGGATCGACGCTTTGATACCATTGCTAATTTTGCGATTTATACATGGTTTATCATATGGTGTCGCATCTACTGCAACTGGAGCAATCGCAGCTGATGTTCTTCCGTCTAAACGACGTGGTGAAGGGATTGGATATTTTGCGATGGCATCCAATTTAGCAGTTGTAATAGGACCATTTATTGGATTAACATTAATACAATTTGTATCATTTCAAACGCTATTCATTATCTTGAGCGCGCTAATGGTTGGTGGAGCATTATTCGCTATTTTTGTTCAAGTTCCTCCACAAGTAGAGTTGGTTGCCCCTGAAACTAAAAATCATAAACTTTCAATCAACGATTTTATTGAAAGGAAGGCAATACCGATTGCACTAATAGCTGGGTTGAGTTCCTTCGCATATGCTAGTATTATTTCATTTATTTCTGTCTACTCTGATTCAATCGGTTTAGCAGAAGTAGCCAGCTATTTCTTTGTGGTCTATGCGATTGCAATGTTAGTCTCAAGACCTTATGTGGGTAAAGCATTTGATAAACATGGACCAAGTTATGTCATTATACCAAGTTTATTAATCTTTGCTATTGGGCTTACAATGTTAAGTTTTACAGGCAATGCTTGGATGTTACTCTTATCTGCGGCTCTAATTGGATTAGGATTTGGCACAATAGTTCCAAGTTTTCAAACGATGGCAATCCAAGCAGCTCACCCTTCTAGAACTGGGCATGCAACAGCAACATTTTTCATGTTATTCGATACAGGTATTGCTGTAGGATCATTCGTTTGTGGTCTTATTGTTGCAAGTTTTGGTTTCCAAAACTTATACATTATCTGTGCAATTTTAATTCTCGTTGTTTTAGGATTGTTTTTATTTGTTCAATCAAGACAGAAAGAACGATTAATAAATTAAATATAGCGACAGTCACCCAAATAAACATATTTTACACCATAGTAAGAGAATTAGTGTATATACGCCAATTGAATTCGCAAACCTCCCCACATTATGCGGTAATAATATTTAATTCCTTGTGTAGCAATGGTATGAACTGCCCCATAAATGTTAGACACGAAACTAACATTTATGCGGTGTTTTTATATTAGACTTTATTACTAAACATTTAACGGTGATTAGGTTAAACAATACAGATAAAGTCGTTCAAAGTTTCGTGAACGAGGGTCAAGCAACAACCCTACTGAGAATAAGTTAAAAGCGAAAGTTACTCTATAATCAATCGATTACATAGGAAACAATGATTTAGAAAAACAATGAAAAAAGAAAAAGGATAGTGTAAGCAGGTATCATTCCTGCTCCTCTATCCTTTTTCATTTCCCTGTTAAAGGGATCCTCATGAAATTGGTCATTTTATTATATGGATGATCAAGATCAGACTACAACACACAATATCGCATGAACTAAACAAAAGAACCAATCGATTTTACTTTATTGTCAGAGGACATGAATTTTTCGGGTGATGGTACAGCTTTGATTCGGGAATACCACCTAAATTAGAACGAAAATCCTAACTATCCATTTTATAAATACTGGCGTTTTCCAGTTTTAGCTGCTTTCTCCACTGTGTCAAGAAGCTGATGCAGTTTTACCGCATCCGCAAAACTAGGTGTGAGAGATGTTCCTTTTTGAATATCTTTGGCAAACTTTCCATATGCTTGAGCAACATTCAAAACAAGACCTGTATCGTTTTTAAGTGATTCTGGTACCCAGTAATAAGAATCTGGAATCGTTAGTTCTTGAAGTTTGTCATCTGTAGGGCCTGCGCCTAGTAATTGGTGTGATCCAAATTGAATGGTAGCAGGTGCAGTCAAAATAATCGTTCCCTTATCTCCGAAAATTTCAAGAGTAAATCCTGTTTGGTGTTTGACTCCGCCTTGTATATGAACGCTGGCTGCTGCACCGTTGGTTAATTTCCCCGAAATTAGTATTTGGTCATCTGTCGTTTTTTCAATAACTTTTTGCAGATCTACCAATTCGACTTCTGGGAATTGCTGTGCAGTGACGGCCGAAAGTTCTTTGAAATCCCCAAGCATGTAGGTAAACGCATCAAGATTATGTCCGCCGACAATAGTGAGTAAGTTTCCTCCTATTTTCCGATCAAAAAGATACGCACTCGCCTTGTCAGCCACTCCCCCCATTCCATCTATAGAAATCTTCAGATTAGCCGACAGAAGTTTTCCAACATATCCTTCCGCCAACAAATCTTTTATATAATTGATGGCTGGTGCCTGTCTAGCTTGTAATCCAATCGCATTTGGTACTTGCTCAGATGCCACCCACTCCTGCATTTCTAGCGCTTCAGCGACGTTAGATCCCAGGGGCCATTCACAATAAATTGGTTTTCCTACCGGAGCAATCGCTTTTACTGCATCGTAATGTTCCTTTACGTTAATACTGACGACTACCAAATCCACATCAGGATGTTGAGCCAAATCTTCCACGTTGTCAAAAGCATGGGTTGCCTTGAAGGCCCCGGCACTTTGTTTCGCACTCTCCATATTGCTCGTTCCTACCGCTGAGAGATCCAGCTCATCCAGATGATCTATAGCTGGAATATGTGTACCTCTAGCCCATCCGTTATTAATCGATCCGCCTATAATACCTACTCGAATTTTTTTACTCATGAAAAACAACTCCTATTTTCTATTTTTTAAAATGAAATTTTTAGATGAACGCATTAGTGCTGCATTAACTTTTACAAATTAACAAAAAAAGGGAAAGTGACTGTCCCCCCTTACAATGAAGTGGCATATCTGTTCTCTGGATAAGGAAGACCTAGGTTTCCTCGCAAAGTATTAGATTCATACTCTTTTCGGAATATGCCTTTCTCCTGCAATATAGGGACGACCAAGTCGATGAAATCATCAATTCCAGAAGGATGTTCCTGTCTTAGTAGCAATAAATCCATCGCCCCTGCCTCATACCAATGCTCAATCAGATCAGCCACAGTCTCTGCCAATCCGAAAAATGAAGGCTTCGGAATACCATACCCGGATGGTACTAACCTTTGTAACTCCTGAAACTTTTCATTCGCCTCAGATTCTGTTCTCCCAACGATGATTTGCTGTGTTGGCATAATCAACAGGTCTTCCGGCGCTCGTCCTGCCAAGGCTACTCTTCGTCTTAGTTCCTCACCAAATTGTTTAACATAATTAAAATCATCCCCATTTACCAGTACGCCTTCAGCATGTTTCGCTGCAATATCCATAAATTCTGGCGAAGTACCCGCTTGAAAGATGACGGGTCTTCCTTGTGGTGAACGGCTAATATTTAATGGTCCGTCTACAGAAAAATACTTTCCCCTATAATTCAATGGATGCATCTTTCTAGGATTCAAGAAGATACCACTCTCTTTATCGCGAATAAAAGCATCATCCTCATAGGAATCCCATAGCCCTTCTACAATTTCAAGAAACTCTTCTTTCAAAGGATATAAATCAGATTTTGAAAGATGTTTTCTGCTGTAATTAGCCAGACCACCAGGATTAGAAGTGATCGCATTCCATGCTGCTCTCCCCTTACTAATTTTATCGAGAGAGGCCATTTGTCTAGCCACTGTAAAGGGATCCGCGTAGGATGTTGCAATGGTTGCACCAAGTCCAATATGGCTCGTCGCCATACTTAGCGCAGAGAGGATCGTTACACCTTCAAACATACTCAAATAATGTGGAATCATGCCAGGTCCAATATGGCTTACATCTGCTAAAAACACCATATCAAACTTGCCTTCTTCAGCTCTTTTGGCTTTCTCAACATAAAAATCTACACTTTCACTTGCATCGGAAGGCATATCAGAATGACGCCATGCCGAATAACTCCAACCGATACCATCGACAATTACACCAATTTTAAGCTGTTTTTCAGCTCTCATGTTGCCCCTCATTTCTGCTAAGCTCAAACTCTTTAGCCAATAATTCAAAAGCATTTACCCTCAAAGTCTGTTCAGGATAAAAATCGACAATCATAACTTCATCAACCAATGCTTCGTTCGTAATTTTGCTTCCTGGCTCTTTCTTCGTTAGGCGTATACATATGCGACCACAACTATACTTAGCTTGCTAAGCATCCATATAAATGATTTATTTCCTTTTGTATTCGTATGCGGATTTAATTAGCTTGCTAAACATATATCGGGAGAGAGCTTAAAACAAATTACTCTCCATTTGCTTCATAATGCGTCTTAATAGCATTCGCTCTTCCGGTAAAATCGAATTGAGTAACTTTTCTTGTTGCTGTCTCCATTTAATTTCAACCGGTTTTTCAAGCTCTTTTCCTACTTCCGTTAGAAAAATCCGCATTACTCTACCATCTTTTGCATCTCGTTTACGGTAAATAAATCCGTTTTGCTCTAATGATTTAACCATATTTGTTACGGTAGGTGGTTCACAATTTAAATGCTCACATAACTGCATTTGTGTAACCCCATCGCCTAACCATAAACGATAAAGTAAATTATCTTGACCTACGTAAAGGTTAAGTTCTCTTAAGCTTTCGCTATAATCTCGACGCATTCGAGATGAAATTTTATCTAACAACCCACGAATCTCACAATCAACCTTTTCTTCCATATAACATCCCTCGAATAGTTGTAATATACTTAGCAAGCTAAATTTAACACGATGAAATTTGAATATCAACTTATCTTCCTTTTTTCGATAACCAGAGTGTCGCTGTGCTTTTACTCTTGTCAGTCTTTACTGCAACCGCTAGTTCGTTTTGTCCACTTTTGTCACTGAAGGAGGCAACAAGGAAGAAATAGGAGTGAGCTCTAAATGAAAATTGTAGGAATTGCGGGCTCCATTGTGGGTTCCAAAACCAAAATAGCAATGGATTACGTCATGCAACGAATGAATAACAAATTTCCAAAAGCAGAAATACAATTGCTCAACTTGGCCGACCTGAATACTTTCTTCAGCGATGGTCGGGACTTTCGTGATTACGATGGAGACACAAAACTTTTAACAAAAGCAATTATGGCAGCGATGTTCTTGTGATTGGTACACCAACATTCCAAGCATCCATTCCTGGTACGCTAAAAAAATGTCTTTGACTTGCTTCCGGAAAGGGCATTCCATGGAAAAGTGGTCGGTATTATTGCTACAGCGGGCTCGCCAAAACATTTTTTAATGACAGAGCAACAGTTGAAACCGATTCTTACTTACATGAAAGCTACTATTGTTCCAACATAAGTGTTTATTGAAGAACAGGATTATTACCGTAAACAAATTATCAATGATGATGTCTTGTTTCGACTGGACCATATGGTAGATGACACCATCCAATGGTATCAAGCTATGGAGCACACAAGAAATGAACGAGAGGCCATGTATGACTTTTAATTTTGAAATCGCGAGCGTAAAATAAGTGTGTACTATTTTAGGCTTACTTCTCAACTCTGTTCCATTAAGCTAATATATGTACGATATAAACCGCAAATATGTGCTAACTCTTCCCGAGAAAGCTTCTTTTCCAAAGACTTCTTCTATTTCCATCGACTATAGTACCACACTCTTTTTCTCTATACTCAGAGAAATGTAGTGTTCTGTCACAACTCCAATTGAATTCGTAAACCTTTCCACTTTATGCGATAATAATAGAACTAGCGTTTCATCGTATAAAGAAATGAGGTCTACTCATGAAAACAGTTATTTTCGCAGAAAAGCCTTCCCAAGCCAAAGCATTCACAGTCAAAAGTCGACATAAAACGCATATCGAATTAGCAAAAAGTCAGCTGTTTCCACAAGGCGCTTTTATTACATGGGGCATCGGGCATCTTGTCGAATTAAAAGAGCCGAAAGCGTATGATGCACGTTGGAACCGGTGGACACTTGGCAGCCTGCCAATTTTACCGGAACGCTATGAATTTCAAGTGGCGAAAGGAAAATATGCGCAGTTTCAAGCAGTGAAAAAACTCATGATTTCCGCCTCAACGATTATTAACGCATGCGACGTGGACCGCGAAGGATCTAATATTTTCTACAGCATTTTCAATCAAACAGGCGCGCGTAATAAAACAATCAAACGGCTTTGGATTAATTCCTTGGAAATCGATGAAATTCGAAAAGGCTTCATGAATTTGCGGGACAATCAAAAAGATTTGCTGCTCTATGAAGAAGCAAAAGCCCGTCAAATCAGTGATTGGCTTGTTGGGATGAACGGCTCTCGCCTGTACACACTTTTACTCAAAGCGAAAGGCTATGAGCAAGTCTTTCCAATCGGACGCGTTCAATCGCCAACTGTCTATCTGATTTATGAACGGTTAAAAGAAATTGAAACATTCGTATCTGAACCGTTTTTTGAAGTAGAGGCTAAATTCACCGCCGAAAATGGGGCTTATAAAGGAAAAGCTAAAGTGAGAACGAAAAAGCGTGAGGAAGTCGTGGAATTACTTCAGAAACATAATATACAACCAAACTCACCAGGTGTTATCCAGTCTGTTCAGCAAAAAGATAAACGAATTCCGCCGCCTCAGCTTCATTCATTATCAACTTTACAAGCAACAGCAAACCGACGATGGAAAATGAGTCCGGCAAACGTTCTAAAAACGATGCAAAGCTTATACGAAAAAAAGCTTGTTACGTATCCACGTACTGATTCGCGTCATATTACGACAAGTGAATTTTCATATTTAGTTGATCAAGTCGTGAATTATCAATCCCTGATTAAACAGCCGTTTCCGGTTCATTCGCGTCAACCCAAAAAGCGCTATGTCGACAATGCTAAAGTAAAAGAACATTACGCCATTATCATGACAAAAAAAGTCCCTACAGAGGCTGCACTGGCAAAGCTTCCACCGAATGAACGAAAATTGTATGAAGAAATTGTTCGTACAACGCTGGCGATGTTCCATACAGATTATCTCTACACAGAAACGAAAATTACGACAGACGTCAACAATTTACCGTTTTTCACGACAGGCAAAACGGAGCGGGATCTTGGTTGGAAAGCATTGTTTCCGAGTTCGAAAAAAGAAACAGAAGAAACTTTGCCGCCCCTTCGACAAAATGAGCCTGTCGACAGCAAGATTCGTATTCACGAAGGCATAACAATGCCGCCGAAACCTTATACAGAAGGCCAACTCATCACATTGATGAAAACATGCGGAAAATTCGTTGAAGACAACGAGGAAACAGAGATATTGAAAGAAATCGAAGGACTTGGAACGGAAGCTACACGAAGCGGGATTATCGAAACGATCAAAAAACACGGCTATATTCAAGTAACAAAAAACATTGTTTCTCTTACTGATAAAGGACGTATTTTATGCGAAGCAATTGAAGGTAGCTTACTCGCCAGCCCCTCGATGACCGCGAAATGGGAAACCTATTTACGAAAAATCGGTAATGGCGATGGCGCTGCCAATCACTTTTTAAGCAACATCGAGAAATTTCTCGATTCATTAATACAAAATGTTCCTAAACAAATTGAAACGACGAGTTTTCAAGTTCAATCCATCCCTTCGACAGCAAAAACGACAAGAAGGAATATAGAAGTTGCCTCTTGTCCGGCGTGTGGAAAAGGAATGATCGTCACACGAAAAGGATTTTACGGATGTACCGCCTATAAAGATGGGTGCAAACAAACTTTTCCTGGGATTTTTCTAAAAAAGAAAATCACCCCTGCACAAGTGAAGCTTCTATGTACAAAAGGGCAAACAAATAGCATTAGCGGATTTATAGCAAAAAACGGAAACAAATTCAATGCTTCCTTAAAGTTAGAAGGACAAAAACTTAGTTTAGTGTTCACATAAAAAAACTGTCGCCAAGGTTTTTAGGCGACAGCTTTTCTTATTTTTCATCTTCAAATTCTATTTTCGTTCCATCATTAAACTTGATTTCTAACTCAAACTTTTGATAATCATCAGGCAAATTAAATGTATTCAAGATTTCTTGAATTGCATCAGCTTTGCTTGTTTCTTGCGTGATAGTTAGTTCATTTACTAATGGATACAAATCATCAAACGCCTCAGTGCCCGATTTCTTCACATTATTCAAGTCATCGTCAATTTCCGACTTAACTGCATGATTGCTATTTTTTTCAAGCTCTACCTCATATTCTAGATCATTGGAATAATCGACCGCTAAGTCAAAATCGCTATAGGCTAAGTCCTCCATTTTTTGATCCATGTCGCCTGCATTCTCTGTACTTTCTGCATCATCTACATTATCCGTACTTCCCGAGTTACCAGTACTTCCACTTTCCTCGGTAACAGGTTGTTTTGGTTCATCTATAGTTTCGTTACCACAAGCCGCCAATATTAGCGTAAATACGAGCAAGACAGGGAAAATCATTTTTCGTTTCATCATCAAAAAACCTCCTTTACTATTAGTTTCCCCATTTCACAGATTTTACACCTTGTCTGTGAGAACTAAAAAACGCCACTTCCATAGTGAAAGTGACGTTCTTTCGTTCATTACTTTATTTTCTTCGGCCAAAAACTCCACTTACCAAGCAAAATCAATATTGCCGGAATCAGTAATGGACGAACGATAAACGTGTCGATTAATATCCCAATGGCCATCATAATCCCAAATAATTTAAGCTCATTAATCGGCATCGTTGTTAATACGAGGAATGTCGCAGCTAAAATAATCCCCGCCGAGCTTATGACGCCACCTGTCCGTTCCAGTCCTTTTCGAACCGCATCTTCAAATGACATTAATAACATCTCTTCCCGAATTCGGGCAATGAGCATAATTGAATAATCTACACCTAATGCGACAAGAAATACAAATGTATAAAGCGGTATTCGATAATTAATGGCTTCCAGTCCCATAAATTGTTCGAATAGATAGAGCGATAACCCTAGCGTTGCTGCATACGACAACAAAATGGTTCCCATCATATAAATCGGAGCGATGACCGACTTTGTTTGCAGACCGAGCATAATTGAAATGAGAATGGTCATCGAGATGATCACTTGCCACGTATCTCGTTTATTTATTTCCGTGATATCCAGATATCTTGCACTCTCACCAGCAATATGCATTTTTGTATCGACCACACCGGCCGCTGTCATAATTTCCTGCCCGTTATTCCGAAGATCTTCCACCACTTCGAAAGCCTCCATAGCATACGGGTTTCCTTCGAGAGTAAGTGAGAATTTTGCACTCTTCTTATCCTCTGAAAGCGGATTTCCTTGAACGGTCACACTATCAACACCGGATTTCTCCCCGATTGTTTCAATAGCTTTTTGAAGTTCTTCCATCCCAAGCTCTTTTTCCGACACAAACAAAAGTGTCCCTGGTGCCAGACTACCTGGAGAGAACGAATTTGCAAGTCTTTCATAACCAACACGTGAAGATAAATCTTCCGGGAATGAATCGATTAAATCATACGATTCATCCAAATTCGTTACATTCCATGATCCTAGTAAAAGTAGTAATGTAATCGGGATCAAAAACAAAACAGGTCGTTTCGTTACTTTTTTGGCAACTGTTCCCCAAATCGTTTTCTTTTCAATCACTTTTTCACCAAACTTTGGAATCACCGGCCAAAACGCTTTTCGGCCAATTAAGGCAAATAATGCTGGAAGTAATGTCAAACCAGCGATAAGCATAACACCCGCTGCAATCGCAAATACAGGTGCGAAGTTTCGGTATGGTTCGTAAAGTGTAAAGAACAATGTCGAAACACCAAGCACAATCGTACTTCCGCTAAAGAAGATTGGCTCTTTCACATGACGCATTGTTTCCCGCATAGCCGTATCCGCTGATTCGTGTATTCTTAACTCTTCCCTGTACCGCGAAAAAATGAGTAATGAATAATCGGTCACTACAGCAAATAACAATATTGTCATAATCGAAAGTGCCTGACTTTCTGTCGTAAATAATCCTGCTGAAGCCGATAAACCAATTACACGATCCACTACCGCATAAGTAATTCCTGCCCCCACAAGTGGGATTAACGTTAAGAGCGGCGAGCGGTAAATAACGAGTAACAAAACAAGAAGAAGTCCAACTGTCGATAATAATAAGACGATATCCGCTTGACTAAATAACTCAATCGCATCAGATGCGATCGCCCCCGGACCAGTCCAAGATACTTCTATGCTGTCATCTATACTTTTACCAACGCTATCCTTCATAGCAACTACCAAGTCATGCAAATCGTTGCCTTCTAATTCTTTTTGTAAAGTAAGCGGCACAAAAAACGTTTTTTCATTTTCAGATAAAAATGTTTTTTGTATCTCTAAATCCATTTTAGTTAATGGAAGTGTTTCTACCTCTTCGAACGTTGCGTCTGTTTTTAAACTTTCAAGTGTTTCAGCGAACGTTTGAATTTCTTCGTCCGTTATACCTTCCTCTTTATGAAACACAGCGAATATTGGCATCCCACCATCTTGCGGGAAATGTTTTTCTAATTCGCGGTCCGCGATAATTGACTCTACATCCGCCGGCAACCCGGCATCTTTATTTGACTCTACAAACTCATTGCCACCTGGAGCAAGTCCTGACAAAATAACTGTCAGTGCAATCCAGATTCCTAATGATAGCCACCACAGTTTATTTCCTTTCAATCTACCCATTAGGTTTACTCTCTTTTTCAGCAAGAAAGGTAACGACAACAAATAACGCAAAACTTACAAGTAAAACTGTTCCACCTACGATGTAAAATATTAGCGAGAATGTTTCATTCACATTAAAAGGCTTTAAAAACTGTAACCACATACCAGCCGATAAACCAGTAGCACCGATAATCGCTGTCCAGCCCTGCGCCGCAATTAATTTACCCGCGCGAACTTTGTAAACCTTATAGAACACACCCCAAGCGAACATCGATAACCAACCTACCAACAGAATATGCGCGTGAACTGGTCGAAACGCATACGATCCAGCTCCCGCCATATGTGACCCCAAGATTGTTCCTATCAAACCAAAAATTGCTGAAATGCGAATAAGTCGTAAACTCCAATTCTCCTGCATATCAATTTCCTCCTATGTTATTAATGTTATACCCTGATTTTAGACATTGAACATGAACGGAAGATGAACTAGACATTACAGTTTTGGTAATGTGATACGAATTGTTGTTCCTTTGTTTTCAATACTTTCAACCTGAATAACGCCCTTATGAAGTTGCACAACTTTTTGAACGATAGCTAAACCAAGACCAGTTCCACTTATTGACCTTGATTGATCCACTCTATAAAAACGATCAAAAATCCGTTCAAGCTCACGATCATTCATCCCAATACCGCTATCACGCACCTCAACCACAATATCTTTTTCAGTTTCCATTAAACAAATATCCAGTGTTCCTTCTGCTGGCGTATATTTTAACGCATTAGAAAATAGATTCTCCCATACTTTTTCGAGAAAAGCAGGATCTCCTTTAAAGTCAACTTCAACCAAATCCATAGAGAGCGTCATACTTTTCTCTTCCAACAACCAGCGATTTTTACGTATCATATCTTTTAATTGTTTATCTAAACTAAACGTTTTTAACATAACCGGCGCTGAAAGCTGATCGAGCGATGTTAATAAGAGCAACTGCTTCGTCAAAATAGACAGTCTTTCTGCCTCGGAATGAATGACAGAAGTATAATCTTGACGTTCTTTTATACCAAGACTTTCATTTAACAGTAGTTCTGAATAACCTTTAATGTTCAACAGCGGCGATTGAAAATCATGCGACACATCGCTGATAAACTCTTTACGAATTCGATCATTTTCACTCAACTTTTCAGTCATCTCTTGAAAACTTTGTGCTAATTGACCAATCTCATCCCTTCTATTTATCACGAGAACATCAGTAAAACGTTCATCTCCAACCTTTTTAGTCGCAGCTGTTAACGCAGTGATTGGATCGATTAACTTTTTAGCGACAACTAACATCGATAACAAACTAACAATCGCCATAATTACAATCATTCCACCTAAGATATAATGTATCTCTGTAAAAAGCATTTTAATATCTGGTCTTAAAAAAAGTGCGTAATCACTGCCATCGTGCCTGAATGGAACGCCGACAGTGTTTGCTGATTCATTCGAAAAGAATCCAGTAACGAAAGTTTCACTAGGTAGATCGCGCATCCCATGGTAAGCATTTCCATCTAGTACACTTTGAATCGAAGTATCTAACAGATTCTCAACTCGAAATGGTTCGCCATACAAAATCGTTTCTTTGTCTTCATTCACAACAAATAACCGATAACCAGTAGTAGCCTGCATCTTTAAATACTGTTCTAGATTCAATTCTTCATTTGAATTAATGTAGAAAGCGATACTTTCCGCAATCTCCATATTCTTTTTGTCATTATCGCCTTTTAATACTTGATGATAATATGTATTTACAGCTAAAAATGCTAGTAAACTACTCATAATCATAATGGCAAGTGTAATAAGTAAGAATCTACCGTATAAAGATTTCATATCATTTTTACCTCTAATTTATAACCGACACCCCGAACAGTTGAAATCAAAACTTCATTCGTCAGCATCTTTAACTTTCCTCTAATACGTTTAATATGAACATTTAATGTCTGCTCATCTCCATCATAGTCATAACCCCACACGCGTTCTAACAGGATTTCTCGAGTGAAAACCGTATTCGGTCGTGACGCCAAAACTGATAGAAGTTCAAACTCTTTTAGCGGCAACAACAAAACTTTCTTCCCTACAGATACTTCGTAACTTTGACGATTTATTGTTAACGGGCCTGACTGAATTAGTGCATCAACAGTCCTCTCATACCTGCGCAAAATCGCATTTATTCGAAACTGCAATTCCTTCGGCTCAAAAGGCTTAACCACATAATCATCCGAACCAGCAAGAAATCCTCTTTCCTTATCTTCTAGTTCCCCTTTTGCAGTAAGTAGTAATACAGGAATATCCATCTCACTACGAATCTTCTTTGTCAAAGTATACCCATCCATCCCAGGCATCATCACATCTACTACCACCAAATCGGGATAGTCCTGCTCAATTCGCTCAAGCGCCTCTAAACCATTTAATGCTTTTTGAACCTGATAACCTGCTTGCGTTAACTGGATACTGACGAGCTCTAATATATTTGGATCATCATCAACAACAAGTATTTTTATCAACTCATTCAACCACACTTTCAGTACTAAGATTTACGCCACTCAGCATTTAGTAACCCTGCAAATAAAATAATTGTAGCTGTAAAATAAAACCATAACACAAGAAGAATGATACCAGATAACTGACCATATAGTCTTGTATAATCAACATTCGCTGCATAATCACCAAATACTATAGAAAATAGTTGCCAAACAAAAGCTGCAAAAGCAGCCCCTGGCATAGCCTCTTTCCACTTAACTTTTCCTGTAGGAAGAACTTTATAGAGCAAGAGGAAAAATAGGAATAAAAACAGCGTACCTAAGCCCCACTTTACATTTGGCCATATATAAATCCACACAGATAGTTCTCCAATTGTATCAGAGTAGGCAACAAGCCTACGGAGTAACCTCATAATAAAAGGCAGAAATAAAGACAATGGAATAACAATCATAAATAACATAGTTATGAATAAATCGCGAATAATTACTTTCCAAAACGGTAATGAACGTAAATATCCATAGGCTAAATCCAAAGACCGACCCAGTGATTGAACAGCTATAGAGGAAATCCAAAATGCCAATACTAAACTAGTCACGATCAAGTTGCCCTTATTTCTGCCTACTATCTCTTGAACATTATTCTCGACTAATCTAAATGATTCAATTGGTACAAAAGGTTCTAGGAAATCTAGTAACAACTCATCATTAATTGGAAATAAGCTTAGGAGAGACAAAATAAATATTAAAAAAGGCAACATCGATAGCAGAAGATAGTAAGCAGTCTGAGCTGCTTGATCAAAAAAGCGTTCCTTCATAAAACGAATAACTACATCTATAAAGATCATTTTCTCCCTCCTAAGTCTTTATATTTTAGAATGTACCATACTATTCGCTCCTGTACGAAGTCATACGGAAAATACCTAGGAAATAAATTCATTACTAAAATATGATTTCCGCAAACGACCATACCGTCGTAGTGGTTTCCATACATTAAGTGACTATCATAAACCTTCTGGTGATTTCCCCTCAGTTACCGAACTTCATTTCTTAAAATAGCTTATAATATATATTTTAAAAACAAAAAAAGCCACTACCATAAGGTAATGACTCTTTTAGTGCCTAGCAACGTCCTTAAAAACCTTGCTTAGATATTCGCAAAAGTACGCGAATATCACGCAGAAAAGTTCGAATTCCTTTGGAATCCAAACTTTTTGCAGCGGGAAGCCGCCAACTACCAACGGCACTGAAGAGCTTAACTTTATTCAGATTTTACCTTACGGTAAGAATTTAATTACAACCTAAACAACAAACAAAAAAAGCCACTACCATAATGGTAATGACTCTTTTAGTGCCTGGCAACGTCCTACTCTTGCAGGGGGAAGCCCCCAACTACCATTGGCGCTGAAGAGCTTAACTACCGTGTTCGGTATGGGAACGGGTGTGACCTCTTCGCTATCGCCACCAGACTTTTTTGAGCTTGTTCACTCAAAACTGGATAAAATGAATTCTTCATTTCACAAATCAGGGTCAATCAAACCCTTTTAACTTTATTAG